>NZ_JBFBBY010000005.1:0-119689 GCF_040682875.1 Amycolatopsis sp. NPDC051071
ATGGCCGCCGCCATCTGGCACAACTGGCACACCGACATGACCAGCAAACGATCACTGACCGCCTTCGATCACTAACACCAACTTCACGGAATCAATCATCTAGTGGATGAGTACTTGGCGGATGTGACCCTCGCGCGGAGGGCCTCGACTGCAGCGGGCTCGAACGCGGCCGAACGCGGCGAGCCGTCGGCAGCTGTTGGCTTGGAGTTCCGGTACGCGTTGGTGATGTGCTCGATCAACGAGGTGGCTGCACGGGTGTCGACCTCGTTGCTGGATCTGCTGATCAGGACGCGGCGATCGTCGTTCGCGGCGACGCTGCGGCGCGCCTGTCTTCAACGCTCTGCGGATCAGATGGCTCCGCGCTCCACCGACTGAGCGGCGAGCGCGGGGCCACCTTCCCCGATTCGGACTGAGCCCCGGCAACTTCAGGCCCGGTGAGTTCTAGAGGTGAGCGACGTCGGCCGGGGTCGCGGCGCGGAGCGCGAGGGTCTGCAGGGCGTCCGGCCAGCCGGTGACGAACACAGCCTGACCGTGCCAGGCCAGTTCGACGACCGCGGCGTCGAGCGCGTCCATCCGGGTGCCACGCACCCCCTCACCATCGATCGCCACCTCGACCTCCTGGACAGCGGCCCCGTTCACGGCGACACGGACCTGATCGAACCCCGTCCTCGACGACGCCCTCGACGGCGCGGTCAGCCCGTGTCCCAGCGGACGGTCAGCTCGGGCAAGGAAGTTGACCATCTGGATGCTCGCGTCCTCGACCGGCAGCCCACGAGGATTCATGTCCCGTGACGAGCGTACCGTCCGAATCACAAGACACGGCCTGCCCGACTTCTGATACGTCGCCTCGATGGCCCATGGCTCGTCATCGACGGCATCACCGTCCAAGGAGGCGACCGGTCCCAGCGAGCCGTCACCATGAACGATCGCGATCGGCCTTGGAAACCGGGCCAACCTGTCCACGGGGCGCGGCATCCGCCCTCCAGGAATCTCCGCTCCGTCTTGCTGTTCCATGACAGTCACCTCTCGCCGGGTTCAGTGTAGAACACTCACGTGATGTAGGCGTCGTCCGACGGGCCGCCGGAATAACAAACCGTTCCATCGACAAGAACTGCGAAATTCTGGAACGGGAAACCGTAGATCGTCGCCCTCGCATAACCGACCGAAAGGCCACCAACGATTCTGTTGAGGTCCACATAACCGTCCGCGTCATAAAAGCCAGGAAAGTCGTGTTTGGTTGTTCCGCCGGTGTCGGACAACGTCGCGGTCCAAGAGAAGGTGGATACCGCATCCCGGACATGGAAACCGGTGTTGATGCGCACAGACCTGCCGCCGATACCATCGAGCCACATCCAGGAACGCCCACAGTTCCCCGGAACGACGTCCATGGGGATCACCTCGGCCGGGGTTCCTCTTTTCACCGAATACTGGGTGCCGTCGGGTCTGGTCCGAACCTCGTAACCGTTCGCCGTCGCCACGTCCGGATTGTACCCAACAGCGTTCATGACCACTTCGACAACCTTGCCGACCGGCGGGGCATCCGCCTCTCCGGTCGACGTTGCGGCTCCACTCGTTCCAGTGATCCCCGCCATCACTGCCACGGCCGCGACCGCGGCCACCGTTGCACGAAGCACCAGCGAACGACCTGAGTAATGATATTTCACCGTGTCCCCATTCATGAACCATCGGGAATGAAATACAAGCAGCGAGTATTATTGAAGCCCCAGCGGTGCCGCTATGCGCCTACGTGAGAAACCGTAGTAGGCAATGCGGAACCTTTGCTAATCGGCGCGACTTCTCCCCCCTGCCTGATCGACTTGACAGGAGAAACAGTAGCGCCGCGTTCCAGTCGCTCGAAATCCGCCATGCGAGTGACCAAGATGGCGATCTCGCCATTAGGTAGAAAGGCCCAATAGCAGGTCCATTACTGCGAAACTGTCAAAGGTCAATCTTCTCGCACGCGAATTCAGAAGCCAGTTCTCCCGGGCACGCCGAGTTCCGCCACGCGGCATGCGCATGATCGGGACGGAGCATCAAGGCGGCGGGGGCATTTCCTCGGCAGGGTCAGCCTGACGGCCGCTGCGACGAGGAGGTGCGGGCTGGTCCAGCCGCATGCCCGAAGGTCCTCATCGCGGCATGAACCGATGTTCACCAACAGGCGTGCCGCGCGAGGGAGTTTTGTGTCTGCCTCGATCGGGGATGCCGGATTTCGGCCAACCTGTGTGACGTCGCCCACTGCGCGCGTGGTGACGTCCTTGGCCGGCTGGCTACTGTTCTCTGGATGAACCTTCGTGATCATGTTCTGCTGGGAGTGCGCGATCTCGAGGCGGCGGCGGACCGGTTTCGTCGCAAGTGGCGTCTGGGAACTGTGCCTGGCGGATCACCGGTTCCGGGTGCCGCCAATGCGGTTGTTCCTCTCGCCCCGCCGGTGTATCTGGAACTCGTCACTGCCACGGACGCCGGTGCGAGTGAGGCTGCGGCGCGTTTGGCGGCCGTCACCGCGGCAGGAGATCGCCTGTTCACCTGGGCGGTTGAGCCGGACGATCTCGATGCCCGTGTGGCAGGTTTGGACGTCGAGCCGCTGAGCGGCGGCGGAGATACCGGGCGGTGGCGTTCGCTTGGCGAGGTTGAACAGAGTCGGCCGTTCTTCATCGAATACGACGTCGCCCGCGCCGGTCGCGTAGCGGGATGGCAACGCGCTTATGCGGAGGCAGCGCATGACTGTGCACCTGGCCGGGTGACGTATCTGGAGGTCGGCGGCGATGAGTTTAATGTGCGGCGGTGGGTGGGCGAGGTTGATGTGCCGCTGCGCTTGGTTGGCGGTGAACCACGCCTTGCGGCCGTGGGGATCGCCACCGCCCGAGGTGAGATCCAGGTGCGCTGACGCGGCTGCTTCCGGATTGCCTGCATGATGAAAGCGGGTAGCCGACAGCCTTGCTCAAGGGGCTCGGCACCGGAACAGATGGCGTCAGCGAGCGACCACCCCTCCGCCTTCTGACCTGGCTGTAGGGCGCGTATGTCGCCGACCAGGACTGAACGATTGAACAGGAGCGGGTATGACCGACGATCTGGCCGGCCAGGTGATCAAGGCTGAGCAGGGAGGGTCATCGCGTGAAACCGACGGACGAGGTTGACGATCTGCGCGCGCGTTTCGAGGCAAGGCTGAGCGGCCTTCGGGGCCGCCGGCTCTTGGCAGTGGACTACTGGGATGTCCACAACTTCGCCTCCGAACCCGCGCGATGGGACTACGGCAACTGGCATCACGCAGTCATGGGCGTCGGACTCAGCACTGACGCGGGGCCGGCGACGATCACCTGGACTGACACCTTCTACAGCTACGGGGTCGAAGTCCTCGACGGCCGGATCGAAGACCACCTCAGCTCGGGCGACGAGGGCCCGGAGCGCATCGGGCCCGACGTCGGTTCCAAGAGCCCGTGGGACCGATACCTGCGGACACCGATTCGCGAGACCGCCGCTCATTGGGAGCGACTGGAACTGGGGCCGAGCCGGCGAGCCGATGGCACCGTCGTCGAGCCCGCGAGCACCGTGGACGTGCCGATGGCTCTGCGTCTCGACTTCACCGCGGGAGCGGTGTGGTTCGTCGCCGCCATGCCGGAGCCGCCGGACTGGCAGCGCGTGTTCGTCGGAGGTGACGAGATCATGGTCGTCTTCTCGCCCGAGCAGATGCGCGACATGGGATTCGGCGACACCACGTTCCGTCAATAGTTCAGGTACACCCTCATCGGCAGTTGAGGACGTTCCCAGCATGAAATCGACGTTCTGGTGGGTGCTGGCGGAGTAGGGCCCATCCGTTGACGCCGCCGGGAACACCTACGCCGACGGCCCGTCGGCGGGAGTCATCCAACGAGAACATGTTCATCGGCACGACGCAGCCGTAGGTGTGGTCCCCATCGCTAGCAACATGATGGTGCTATCGCCGTGGCAGGCGACAGTGAGATGCCGGCGTATTCGTGGACGAGGGGGTCGGCACCTCGACGAGCTTGGCAAACCTCAGCAGGCGAATGCGCACCCGCCATGGTGCTCCCCGGGTGCTCCTGTGCCGAACCATTGCCCGACACTGGCCGCCACTACACGGCACTCGAAGATGAACGGCTCTCGCGTCAACCTGCACTAGCGGTGCGGAGTGACACTGAGCGACACTCGGACACCGGGTAGCCGCAAACTTTTAATTTGAGGGAATCTGCAGTTCATCGGTATGGACGGGTTCGCACGGGTTTGGGGTCAGGGACAGGACCACCCGGTCGGGTTACGTAGCTGGAGCAGAGGATGTGACCCCATTTGGCGGGATCGGGACGGTGTGCTCCAGGTTTGCCCCAGTTACTGAACAGTACCTGAAGTTCGTCACGCCAATTCTCAAAGTGAGCCATCCCGAAAAAAACCGCCCTACCTCAGCAAACCTGCCAGGTGGGCGGTGTTTCGTCACTGTGGAGCTAAGGGGACTCGAACCCCTGACCCCCTCACTGCCAGTCAGGTTCCGGCAGGTCGCTGACCTGCGGTTATCGAGAGTCTGCTGGTCGGCTGGTGCGGTTGTGCTCCGTTCAACGCGGTTCATCGTTGTTGGGCGCTGTTGTAACCGGCGCTGTGCTCCAGATCTGCTCCAGGAAAATTGGTGTGAGAGTTGTATTGCGACCCTACGGCGGTTCAGCGGGGTGGTGGCAGGTCGCGACCATCGGCGCTGCCTCAGTGGACAAGGTGCGCCAAGGAGGGTGATCGTCAGCGAGAACGTGTTCGCGCTCGTTTCTTCGGACTGCGGCTGTTGACGCGTTGCTGCCGCTGTCTCACGGTTTCCGAACTACGCTCAGCGGCTATGACGGCGCCGGTCCGGTCCTTCTCAGCTCGCTGGATGCTGAATCGCTTCAGTTGCTCGACGGTCGTACCGACGGTTCCGGCAAGTCCATGCTGGATGAGCTGGACTAACTGGGCCCCGGTCGCATGGCGCTCGACGGTGCCATAGCCCAGGACGCGACCGCCACGAGGACCGAGGGTGCAGTCATCCTCCAGGAGTAGGCGAACGTAGGACAACGGGAGGTACATGCCGTTGGCAAGCTCCTGAGACAACTGCCCCTTTGCTGGCCGCTTGGCAAGCTTTAGGAAGCACGCGTCAGCGCCCATACGCCAGTCGTGTGGCTGCCTCGGAGCCTGACTCAGGCTTGCCACGGCTTCCAGCCTGCCAAGCTGTCGGCGTAAGCGGTCGTCGACAGTAATGGTTTTGTCGGTGAGGCTAATACGTTTGTACTGAACCAGGATAAAACTGCGCGTGTGCTCGTGGTAGTAGATGAGATCAGTGCCGAGTCGGCCTTCGACGGAGGTGGCGTTGACATTCGCTATCTCGAGCCTTCGCCCATCTGGGGTCACCAGGACGTGGATGTCAGAGCGAAGGTTGGGGTTGTCCCGCAGTTCTCCGAAGATTTCCGGAGCGTGGAGATCATGGTCGATGAGACTGTGTTCGACAGGTTCCGGGATCAGCCCAGCGAGATAGGGAGCATCTGGAACGGCTCGATGCCCGCCGTGGGCAGCTCTTGCTGGAGATCGGCACCGGGACCGGCTACAACGCCGCCCTGCTCGCTCACCGGCTCGGCGACCACGCCGTCTACTCGCTCGACCTGGACCCCGGCCTTGTCGACGCTGCCCGCGACCGTCTCGACGGCATCGGGTTCCATCCCCATCTCACGGCCGGTGACGGCGCCGCGGGCTGGCCGGGAAACGCCACCTTCGACCGGATCATCGCCGCCTGCGCCGTCAGCGCCATCCCGCCGGCGTGGATCGACCAGCTCGCGCCCGCTGGTCGTATCGTCGCGCCCCTCGACGCCGCCAAGGCCGGGCCCTTGCTCGTGCTCGACAAGACGACAGACGGCGAGGTCAGCGGGATCATCGACCCCTACCCCGTGCTGTTCACGCCGATGCGCGACCGCTCGACCTGCCTTTTGGCACAGGGGAAGACCGTCCGCCGTCGAGTACGGGCAGCCCGCACCACGGCACCACCACCCTCGACCCCGCCACCGTGCTCTCCCGCGGCGAACTCGCGCTGTTCCTATGGCTGCACGCCCCGGGGCTTCAGCTTGCGGGAAGCCCGGCTCACGGCGTCGTTGTCGCCGAACGCGGAACGGCGCGCGCCGAAGTCGATCTGAAGCCGCTCGGGACCGGTGCCTGGGCTGTTCGGCAGCACGGCCCCTACCGCCTATGGGACACCCTGGAGCACGCCGTCACAGCCTTCGACGCGCTCGGGCGGCCCGAGGCCTCGCGATTCGGTGTGACCGCCCTCAACACCATCGGGAGGCAGTACATCTGGCTCGACGCTCCCGATAGCGGCTACCGCTGGTCCCTTCAGCAGTGATCCAGCCTGCATCACCTCGCCGCGGCGAGCGGCGATGATCCGGACACACGTGACTTAAGAGCCGCAACTCACGGGATATCTCTTACACGCTCGACCGCAGGGCCCTCAACCATCCAACAACCCCATCACTGTCGTGCACACGAGTACGAGTCGAAAGCGACCGTAGTGCAGGGGACTCCGGAACATCACGAGAACTCGAAGCCCTCTGCACGCGCGGACAGAAGCCCAGCTCATCCGTGCACGCAGGTTCGAACATTCACACGGATCGGGCGGTTCGCAGAACTGTCACAACTGGTCATTTGTGCGAAACCTCGACCGTCACGGCAGTGAGGTTGGCGCGGCTGCTGTTCCGAGCGGAATGCCTGATGCCTTCTGGGGTCATCGACGAGTGCGACGACCCCAAAAGGCATCAGTTCTATCCGGCGAGGTTCACCAGTTCAGTCGGAACGCTGAAGCCGATCGCCTGGACGCCCTCATAGATGGGCTTGAGCAGGTCGACCGCCGAGGCCGGGACGACTCCCTTGGCGCGCATCCGGCTGACGATGCGGGTAACCGGGCGGGTGATCCCGCGCAGCGTCCGAGCCTGGTTGTACTTGCCGATCTCGTAGACCTCGTCGCGGGTGACGGTGTCGCCATTCTGAAGAGCCCGGCGGATGACTCCGTCGCGCCAACGATGACGTGGTGCCACGGCGCGGCGGCCGATCCCGTGCGGGTTGCACGCGTGGGTGGAGACTGACGACCGACAGCCGGTAGCCGAACCGCCGTCAAGCGGGGTTCGGTCGGTCGGTCGCGGTGACGTTTCGAACAGAAGAAACGGAATGGCAAGACGGTGAGCGCGACGACTCCGGTCGGGTACCCGGTGGACAACTGCGCTGGTTCCGAATCGCGCACGACGCGCGTAGCCATGCGGCTCGCCGACCCGACCGCCCGCTGGACCGCGGCGTGCACAAGGTCAATGTCATGGCGAAGATCGGCAGAGACAATATGGTGCGCTACGGGTTGCCGCCCAAAGCTACCTACCGCCAGGACAACTACTGCATGGCCGGCAGCGCTGAACTGTGTTGAACGAGCGGGTGTGGTTGCAGTAGCCGCACGGGCTGGGTCAAGAGCGTCTCTGATCTGCGCTGCCGGAAAGGCACGGCATCACCGACGCCGGCGTCTGGGCACTCGTTGTCGACGGCCTGCTCGACGGCCGCACCCTCGGAGACCGACCCCGGCCACGCGGTCGGGAGATCAAACCGCGCAACGTGAGTTCCTGCCATGCGGGGACTGTACGACGTTCGCGTGCCCAAACGTCCTGTCATACCGCGACGAGGTCGTTCGTCCATGCACACGACAGTGGCAGTGGTGTGCAGGACTACCTCTGATGCTCGACCGGCATCCTCGCGTAGTGCCCTGTCGCGAGTTCGGGCGGGTCAGCGAGGCCTGCACTAGGAATTCGAATTCGATGCCTCGACGGTCGCCAGTACTACCCGGCCAGCTGCGCCGCGCGGAAGTATGAGGCAAGCGTTGCGCGACTTACCCGAACGGCATCTCGTGATCGGGCTCGGCGTGCGTGCCAGCGGTACCAGAGTCACTGGTCGCCTGCGTGACGGGCTAAGCTTTCCTCTGCCCGTACCTGACTTGAGCCGTCCTTGGTGCAGTCGTCAGCCCGAACAGACGGCCGTGCCCGTTCATGCACGCTGGACGCAGTGGGTGATGATCGGCAGCGGCATACGACGAGTGGGTGTGCGGTTGGATGCCGGTATGACAGACACACCTGCGGTTGGGTCGGAGCGAAAGTTTCAACTGGAGGTTCTGCGTGATCTTGTGCAGGCCGAACTGGCTGCGGCCGGATTGCCGGTGGTCCCTGGTGGTCATCCGACAGGTACCGCTGGAGCGGAGGTGACGGTCGACGTGCCGGATCTGCATGGTGTGTTGGTCGACTGGCGAGAGCACGATGTCCTTCTCGACGCGGGGCAGCGAGCCTGGGCCGAGGACCCGCATCGCGAGGGCGAGGAAGCCGCCGCGTTCGCGCGGCTGATGTCCACGATCGGCGAGGCGATGTCCGCGGCCATGCGAACCATCTTGACGGCCGCCGGGATGGAGGTGTCCGGCACCGACAACGACTACGCACCTCACGAACTCGTGGTCACCCGCAGGGTGGCGCCCTCGGTGTGGAGCGCACGGCGGGACGCTGAGTTCACCCGGAGATCCGACTCGATGAGGGCTGCCTGGAACGCCCGGCATGCCGCTGAATGCCCGAAGCCGGACTGCGAGCACCACCACCCAAAGGTAGGAGACACGGAGACCCTGACCTGAAGAAGCGGTGCCACACCGCGGCTGTGATAGCAGGTTCTGCCAGCACGACCGGTGTCGGCGGCAAGGCTAGGCAGCCGCTCCACGAGCGTTCAGCCGAGCACGCCGTCGTCCTGGCCGGCCAGTGCGTCGCCGAGGGGCGTGCGCCGGTAGAGCACCACCCGGCCTGATCGAGCGCGGACAACACCAGGCCCGGCGCTGGACCTCGTGGCACCGCTGGACGGGCCTGGCGATGCTCGCCCAGGCCTTCCTCGCCGTCGTCGCGTCCACCGAACGAAATCCCGAACCGGCAACTACGGAATGGGACTCGGTGGCCTGCAACGAAATCCACCACCTGTTCATCACACTCATCAGCCACCCGATACTCGATATCGCACACCGATCCGCTGCTCGACATGGCGCAGACGCCACCAATACCGCGCCAACAAAGCCACTGCCAGCGCAATCAATCCGCGAACCATGACCATCACGAACTACGAGTGGAGCGCTAGGCCGAACGGGTGCTCGTCGTGCTCCGTCCAGTCTAAGGCGTTTAGAGTGTAATCTTCATCACCCGAGTTCACGTCGTTCGTCAGCAGGGAAGGGCAAAACCATGAAGCGAACCCGCTTTTCCGCCGTCGCAGCATCGGTCCTCGTCGCTGTGCTCATATCGACGAGCGCAGCCAGTCCCGCCGCTGCCGCGACGCAGCATCCCACTTCTGGTATCGCCGCCGCGCAAGCGAGCCAGGGCGCGTGCGATAACCCCAATTCCTTAGGAGGAGTTCTCAACTGCCTCCTGGCGGGAGTGGTAGACATGCTCAATCAAGTCCTCGCGGAAACACTGGAGAACTTGCCGATACCAGTCGAGGCCACCAGTCGATAGACAACGTCTCGCGCGGGTCCTTCCTGATTCGACGCGGTAGATGCTAGCCAGTTTGTCGTCACGGGCGAGTTGCCTTGTAGCTGGACCATTGAGGCCGCACGTTGTCGAACTCGGTTCGAAGGATGGAAGGCGGTGAACGCCACGACGAGCGATGGACAGCGAAGCGAAATGGAACTCCGGCCTGCGGACATGGAGCACGCCCGCAGCCTGCCGCGAAGGACACCCGCTCGACGCGAGCATGAAGACCAGCCAGCCTGACTGGAGTATCGGTGCCAGCGTTATGTGGAAGAAGGAGTGGACGACCCTTATTCCGGACTGTCTAATACGGCAGCCGCAGTGTGTGATCTGGTGGCGTGTTGTGGTCATGAAGACGGCCACCGCGTGATCGACTTCAAGGTGTGTTGGATGTCGAAGAGGACGCGGTGGCCGTGTCGTGGACTGTAGCTGATGATCGTCTTGCTCGTTGGCGGGCGGGGTTTGATGATGTGTTCGCGCTGGTCGCAGGGCGTTTCGCGCAGGCGGACTCGCGGCGGCGGGCCCGGATGTATGTGCTGGGGCTGTTGTCTGGGGCGGAGCGGAAGAACTCCTGGACGCTCGCGGAGCAGGCCGGTGACCTGACACCGGACGGGATGCAGCGTCTGCTGAACTTCTACCGGTGGGACGCCGACGCCGCGCGAGACGACGTTCGCTCCTATGCGCTGCGGCATCTCGGTGATCCTCGTGGTGTGGTGGTGGCCGACGGGACCGGGTTTCTCAAGAAGGGCACCAGGTCCGCTGGGGTGCAGCGGCAATACTCGGGCACCGCGGGGCGGATCGAGAACTGTCAGCTCGGTGTGTTCTTGACCTACGTCTCCCCTCGGGGGCGGGCGTTGATCGACCGCGAGCTCTACCTTCCCAAGTCCTGGACCGACGATCGGAAACGTTGCGAAGAAGCCGGAATCGGTGATGCGGTCGACTTCACAACCAAACCCGACCTTGCCCAGCGATGCTGTTGGTGCCCTTTCAACGCTCACTCCGAAACTTGCGGCAGCAACGCGGTTCATCAACGTCGTCCTCGCAGCACATTCTCCAGCTGACGCTCGGCCTGTCGGTATCGTCGTGGATCGTCCCCGGGACCTTGAAGCGGCAGACGACTGATATGAGCAACGGAGTTCGCAAACTTACCTGGCGATGTCACGGGGGATTTGGAGGAGGAGCGTCACGACGGCGGTTTGATGGCGCCTCTATCCTCTTGAATTCCATCGTGGTTACCGCGATTATTGTTGCCGAGGCCGCCCTGCGCACAATCCCATACGAGACACTCTCTTAGCGCTTCGCCAGGCCAGTCGAGAACACCGCGCTGGCGGCCTGGACGCCCGTGTGAGGCCGGGCTGGCAGCGTGGCGATTCGACCCACGATCTCGTTGAAGGCCGGAATGCCGAGATTGACAGTGGCGGCACGGCGGCCGCGTTGCTTGAGGTAGGCGAGTTTGTCGTTCGCGTGGGTCAAGCTGACGCGTAGGTTTCAGCTCCGCCCACGCTATCCGCGTGTCGCCGGGCACGCCGAAACCGAGCAGGCGACGAGCGGGAGGCCGCCCTCGAAGAACTCGGCGCCGCCGCCCGCCCGGCCGCCGCCGGTTAATCTCGAAGGGGCGGCCTCGCATGATTGGCTGTCGCTGGCCGGAAGAGTGCGGTCGTGGGTGCACGGACGCGAATGAGTATCTGGTCCGGTGATCGAGATTGCCCACCCGGAAGGCGACTCAGGTTCCGATCAGTGACCTGATGGGTGGGTCGATGTGCGGGAGTTGAGAACCGGGCAGGATGACGGTGGGAAGTAGCTGGCCGCAGGCATCGACTGCAGACGCGAGGATGACCGGTCGGGGGAGTACTGTGGAGTTGTGTTTCATCGAGTACACCGGAAATGGCATTCCCTGGCAGATTCCGATCTGGCCGGGAATAATATGCTTTTGGCCTGCGAAATCATACTGGCTCCACACGCAGACCTGTCCCATGAGGCAGTCGCTGTCCGCAGCTGAGGCGGGCGCCGCGCCGATCGACATCGTGAAAAGAACGAGTGACGCGGCGATCGCCGCTTTTCGCGAGTTCTGACTTCTTTGCCACATGTCTATCTCCTTGAAGGTGGAAAGTGTCTGTGCTCGAATCTACGCTCGGCCGATAACGCTATGCACCCATTCCGGAGGACCACACTCGATTGCCGCGCGAGCACACCCATACGTACGGTCGAGGAAGCTACGGAATGTGTCATATCGTCAAGGTAGATCACTCGATCGTGAGGACGCAGCGTTCATAAAGTCTGCGAAGCGGGGTTTCGTCGGGGCCTGCCTCGAAGTCACTCTTCTGAACGGGCGAGCGGGCCTGGCATTCGTCGGCAAGGTCCGTTCCCTCGACGTTCGGCCTCGCTTCGAAGCGGTCCAACGGCCCGGGATAGGACGGAAGGCTGTTCGAGAAGTGGCATGGGCAGGGTTCGCGTCGCCATCCGCGTTGGAGACGCTGGTTATAGCATGCGATAGGTGACATCGATCATCACGTTGAGAGTGCGTGTGCGGTAGAGACGCGTGGCGGCGACCTGTGCCTCGTTCGCCGCATTACGGACCTCATCGCGGCCGCACCGGGGTCATTGCCGTGCTGGCTGCCCGCCTGCGCGGCGTCTCGCGCGATGTTCGCCTCGGTGCATGCCTGCTACGCCGCACCCCTCGGTTTCTTCTCCGCCGAGTCAGTGAATCGCCGGAGTGCTCGGCTTCTTCCCGCTCCCGGTAGGCGTTGTTCTCCTCTTCGTCGCGGTCGATCGATAACGGCGGCGATCTGTTCCTGCTGCTGCGCGGCGCCTCGCTTCTGCGCCGCGACCTCGCGCCAGCGCGCGGCTTCCTGCTATTTGGCGGCCGCGCAGCCTACGACACCGCCCTCGCGGCGAAGGAACAAAATTCCTGCGCGAACTCCCACCGGTCCGGCTGACCGTGCGCTCAGTTACGTCGCGCATACGCGAACATCTTGCCGCGCGAGGATGTTCTTGACCTCGGCCCCGTCGGTCGGCCCTATGCCGGTTCGTCTGAGGCGAGAAGAGTCAGTACGGGGTCGGCCAGGTCAGTGAGGTGAGCCGCGTTGGGGATCTCGATGGCTGTGACGAAGCAGTCCAGGCTGCGGCGCGGTGCGGCGCTGAGTTCGGAGGCCATGAGGGAGTCGACTCCGAGTTGGTCCAGGTGCCGGGTGCAGTCGGCCCGGTTCGCGGTGGTTTGCAGAGCCTTGGCCGGGGTGTCGGCAAGAACTTCGATGGTGGTGGTCAGGGCTCGTCGAAAGTCATGACCGATATACGGGAGCGGAACGCGCCTGTCGGCGTCGCGCTGTTGTGCAGATTCCTGGGGTGTGCGCCCGCCCCTGGTTCTGCGAGTGGCTCGCCAGTGCACCGGCCAGAGCCGCGTACGTCGCGGCCGAGGAGCGATTGGCCACCGGGATCGCGGCGCAGGTCCATACCGAGCACCGTGGGCGCTATGGCTGCCCGCGGGTCACCGTCGAGCGGCGCCGCCGTGGCCGGGTGGTCAACCACAAACGCGTCGAACAGACATGCGCCAGCGTCGAATTGCCGGTATCGCGCGCCGGAGTCGCCGATCGCTGACCAAACAGGACACCATCGGTCGCGCCCGCACCGGATCTGATCGGCCGGGACTTCACCTCCGACGCGCCCGGTGAACGATTCGTCGGCGACATCACCTTTCTCCCCACGCAGGAAAAATGGCTATACCTGGCCGACCGTGATCGATCTGCGCACCCGGGTTCCACACATCCGGGGGTTGTTGTCCCGCACTGACGGTATGGGCAACCGCCGATCTAGGCGTCGGCGATGTCGAGGATCGAGAGTTCAACGTTGAGTGCGTTGAGTTCCCGTACTTGCGAGTGCCGGAAGCGACCGGCCGGGTTGCCGTCGCGGAGGGGAGTTCGGGCGAGCTTCCCTGCGGCGCTACTCGTGGGCTGTGTCGTCTGGGGATTGTGTAGTGGGTGTGAGGTGCGTTGGACGGAGGTCGAGTGCCTCGCTGAGGCTGTCTCGCAGGCATTTCATGAAGACTTCGGGTTGTGGGATCGCTGCCGTGTCGAGGTTGATGCCGACTTGCAGTTTGTCCTGATAGGACGTCATGACAGTGGTCACGGCCGAGCGCAGTAGAGGGAGGAAGGGGTGGAAGGCGATCACTTTGGTCCCTGCCAGGTACACCTCCGTGGGGCTGCCTGGGAAGTTGCTCGCAGTCAGGTCGTTGCCGCGGAAGATCAGCGTTGCGGCACAACGGGTCACGCTGACCGGCAAGAGGGTCAGGACGCGGGCGAGCAGGTCTTCGGCACGGGTGGTGGGTCCAGCTCGCAGGTCGGTAACGGTTCGGCGGATGATCGCGACCCGTTCTGCGGGACCGTGTCCGGCGGCGGGCAGAGCGAGTTTGGCGATGGTGACGTGGTTGCCCCCGGGTGCGGAATCGGGTCGGCGGGTGCTGATGGGCACCATGGCGGGAACCGACCGTAGGGACTGGCCGTGGGTTTGATGGTATCGGTCGAACGCGCCCGCCAGGATTGCCAGGTAGATGTCGTTGAGGGAGCCGTCTGCCGCGCGACCTGCTTTTTTGAGGCGGTTGAGGGGGATCTCAAACAGTTCCATGCGTGGATAGCCGTCACGGTGGGCCAGCAAGGATGAGCTGGTTGCTGCGGGGAGCACGGTGGCGCGTGCCACGGCTCGCAGGCCGGTGGCGATCGCCCGCCACGATGGGGCGCGGTGACGGGGAGGGGCAGTCGTTTCGGAACGGGGGATGCGGTTGCGGCGCTGGCGCAACCAGCCGTACAGGCGCGCGAACGGTGGGCCGTGGTCCGGCGCCGTGGCCGGGGGTGGGGGTGTGATCGGTCCGGGCTCTGCGGTGGTGTCGTGCAGGGTGAACATGATCTGCGCCGCGCCCAGGCCGTCGACGATGCTGTGGTGCACCTTGAACAGGTAGGCGGCCTGGTTGTCGTGCAGCCCTTCGACCACCATGGCTTCCCACAGCGGTCGGTGGGGGTCGAAGGGGCTGGTGACCCACGACTGTGCGAAGTCCAGGAGTTGCCGCACCGTGCCGGGGGCGGGTAGCTGGATGCGCCGCAGGTGCCGGTGGATGTCGAACGAGGAATCGACGCCGAGCCGGTAGCGGCCCAGTCGCAGTGGAGGCTCGTTGATCCGTAGACGTAGCCGGGCGACCGTGTGGCTGAGCTGTTCGTGGCGCGCCACTAGTCGGTGCCAGTCGGGCGCGTGATCCAGTAGTTCGACGGCGAGCAGGTTGAAGCGCATTCCGGGTTGCGGATCGGTTCGCCAGAACATCGTGTCCATCGCGCTCAGGGCGAGAGGCCGGTCCCATGCCTGTGTGGGGCGCAGGTGCTCGTACGGTGTCTGGTTCATCGTTTCACCTTCACGCTGGTTCATCGTGTGTCGTGTCTGCTGAGATGGCGCAACACTGAGGTGGCACCCGCGCCCAGCAGTGCCTGGGACAGCACCGCCCGTAAGCCTTTTGTCTGCTGGGCTGTGTTCAGGGTGGGGGTGTCCACCTGCAGGTGGAGTTGGTGGTTGGCGAGGTCGCGCACGATTCGCCGGGTCTGGTCGAGCCCGCCGTCGGCGGCGAGGACGAGTTCCAGTGCGTTGCGCACGAGGTGGCCGCGGGAGAACGTCTCACAGACCACGTTCACCAGGATCGGGACCAGTTCGGCCCGCAGGACTTGAGAGGCGGACAGTTCCGGTGCCAGGTGGCGGATGGAGCCCTCGATGTTGGCGAACGACTTGCCCAGCATGGTGACAGCCGGATGAATCTTGATTCCCCGTCGGGTGGAGTGGCGTAGAACGGTGGACAGCGTGACGCCGAGGTCGAGTTCGGCCAGTGTGGCCGTCGCCAGCCGCGGCACCAGCGCTGTCACGTCGCTGCTGAAACCTTCGACGTCGGCCCACGGGGTAGTCGAGCCCAGTTCCACCCAGGCCTTGGCCGCGCCGTCGCCATTGTTCTGGGCCATGTTGGCCATCGTGAGCAGGACCTTGAGGCTGGTGGGCCGGTCTATCCGGCCGACCATTCCCCAGTCGAGCAAGAACGCCGATCCACCGGGTTGGACGAAAATGTTGCCGGGGTGAGGGTCGGCGTGGAAGGTGCGGTGGACGTAGTAGGACCGCAGCATGAAGGCGAAGAGGTCTCGGGCGACGGCGATGCGTTCCTGGATGGGGAACTCGTCGCATAGCGCGTCGCGAATGGATCGTCCCGGTGCCACGGTTTGGATCAGCACCCGCGGGGTGGCCAGCAGCACCTGCGGCACGGCGATCCGGTCGAAGCGCCTGGCGGCGTGGGCGCCGTCTTCCATGTTGCCGGCCTCGGCGGTGAAGTCGAGTTCGGCCGTCATGGCGTCGAAGACCACTTCGAGCATGGCGTGCACGTCGACCACCGCGTTCAACCGCGGCCGTGCTTTGGCCAGGATGAGCGCGGCGCGGCGGAGCACCGCCATATCGGCATGGACGGTGGGGCGGATACCGGGTCGCTGCACCTTCAGCGCCGCGTGTCGTCCGTCGGACAGGGTGACGGCGTAGACCTGAGCCAGCGAGGCCGAGCCGAGCGGTCGGTCGATGTCGATGTGGCGGAATCGCCGGTTCCACCGGTCACCGAGTTCGGCTCGCAGCACGCTCTCGAAGTCCGAGAAGCGCGTGGCGGGGACCCGGTCGTGCAGGGCGGCGAGTTCGTCGACGGTCGCCGCGGAGACGAGGTCCGGGCGGGTCGCCAGGATCTGTCCCACCTTGATGTAGAACGGCCCGAGCCCTTCGAAGGCCTCACGGACCGCGCGAGCGCGCTGCCGCTGCCGTAATTCGTTCCCGTCGGGGCCGAGCGTGCGCCTGGCTTCATCGGCGAGCAGGTGTCCGAGTGTGCCTGCCAGACGCTGGATCCGTCGTTCGCCCATCGTCAGAACCGATCGGTGGTGCGGCGGCCGGCCACCATGCGAAAGTCCCGCACCGCCAGGTGGGTGACCGGTGTCCCGTGGCGGAGGAACGCCAGTGCTCCGCCGGGCTCGACGGTCAGCGTCCCGGTGCCGTACTCGATCGTGCCGGTGATCCGGCCGAGGCTGCTGCGGGTGCCTGTCCCGTGAGCCTGGACGACCTGCAACCCCGACGACCAGCGGACCGGCAGGGTACGGCGGGACCGGAATCGATAGGTCGCCTGAGGAACAGTGTTGACGAGCAGCGAGGCGGTGAACTGCTCGCCGTCGTGGGCGAGGTCGAACTCGCCAAGCTCCTTCGGGATACGCCACAGCTGCCGGCCGCCGATCATGGCCGGCGGACTGTTTACCCAGACCTTCACCAGGGTTCCTCGGATGGGCGGGCGAAGGCGGGTGATGATGGCGACCATGAGTTCGCGGTAGGCCAGGACGCCGCCGTCCCGGTAGTCCACCCACGCCGTCACGATGAGTCGTGTGCGGCGGCGTCTGCCCACGATGTGCGAGGCGGGCAGCAGTTGGGCCGGGATATGGCGTGTCGCGATTCGCAGGACGGCGCCGTACATGTCGCCGCGTAGATGCCACGGTGCCGGCGGATGATCACTGGTCTGGCGCTCATCGTTCATGGCGCATCCCACAGTCGACGGCCGATCACCTGCAGCAGAGGTTCAGGGAGTCGTTTGGTGACCGCTGCCATCGCTCGGTGCCGCACGTCGGGAACGGTGACGCTGCGTCCGGCCGCCACTGCGGCCAGTCCGTCCTCAGCGACTTGTTCCGGAGCCAGCCATAGGCCCTGGGGCACGAAGCGAAGGCGCAACCCACTGGTGTCGAAGAACTCTGTCCGCACCGGTCCCGGTTCCGACACGGTCACATGCACACCCGCCGCGCGAGTCTCGTCGTGCACACTTCGGCTCAGCGAGGTGATGAATGCCTTCGTAGATGCATAGGTGGCGTTGCCGGGACTGGGCATCCAACTCATCAGCGAAGAGATCGTAAGCACGCCACCGTGCCGCGCCGCCAGCATTCTGGGCAGCGCCGCATGGGTAAGCCGCATCATCGCGATGACGTTGAGCAGCACCTTGTGCACCTCCGAGTCGACGGGGTTGTCGGTGTAACGGCCCGCGGTGCTCATACCGGCGTTGTTCACCAGCAACTCGACAGCGGGTTGCCCCACCCGGAGCCGGTCCTCCACCCGAGCGAGGTGTCCGGCGTCGGTCAGATCGGCAGCACATATCTCGACGCTGGTAGCGAAGTCCGTGCGCAGTTCGTGGGCGAAGGCTTCGAGCCGCTCGGTCCGGCGGGCCACGAGACACAGCCGCACCCGGCGGGCCGCGAGCAGTCTGGCCACACTCACGCCGATACCACTGGATGCCCCGGTGACCAATGCTGTCCGGTAGGGGTACTGATTCCCACGCAACTGTCGGGTCATGGCAGGCCTGCCTCCACGGCGAGAAGTTCGGCTTCGGAGAACCAACTGCTGTGAAAGCCAATAGGAACTCGCACGGGCAGGTGCACCACGGCGACCGGGTCACCAGTGAAGTCGGTCGCGTTCAGAACGACCAGATCGCTCGCGTCGCGCCGGGCGTCGTAGAGCCAGTGCAGAACCCAGCCGTCGTCCTCCGCCACGCCCCGGGGCACGAACACCGCTTCCGCGGGCACCGCGTACCGGTCATGGCGGCGTATCAAGGCTTCGCCGGTGGTGAGGTCCTGTTTGACCAGGGCGTCGGGTTGGTGCGAAGTCAGGGCTTGTTCACCTTCCGCGCTGATGGCGTAGTAGTACCGGGCCGGCTGTCCGATCCGGCGTGGGTCGATACGGGGTAACTCCTGGGCGCGGTCGTCGAGTTGCCGTTCGGTCACCCGGCCGCCGGCGAGGTCGATGTCCCACTCCCAGAGATGTCCCGCCTGGGAGAACGGGTCTTCGGTGTCGTCGGCGAACAGTCGTTCATAGCGGATGGCCTGGACGTGGATGTGTCCGTCCTGCTCGTGAGCGGAAATAGTGTGGAAGATGAAGCCAGGCAGGACTTCGAACCAGCGCGGTGCGCCACCTTCACGGGGCAGCACACCGATCCTGGCCGTGTGCCGTTCATCCCAGCGGTAGGGGAACTTGCCGCGCAGTGCGGTAGGGAACGTGAACCGAACCGGCAAGTCGAAGATCAGGACGTGGCCTGTGGTGATGGCGATGTCGTGCAGCATCGGGCGGCCGCCCAACGGAATGCGGTCGCGGGTGTGGCTTCCGTCCGGGTTCAGCACCAGGTACTCCGCCCAGGTACGCAGCGGGGAGTACGCGACGGTGAGCAGTTGCCCGCTGACCGGATCGAGTTTGGGGTGCGCGCTGAATCCCCGCGGCAGCGCTCCGTTCAGGTCGGTGTATTCCACCGTGTTCAGAGCGGTGTCCAGCCGTACGGGCACACAGCCGGTTTCCACGAGCGCCAGAAGCATCTGCCCGCTGCAGATGATGTTGGTGTGCACAGTGTCATTGGGAAAGTGACGGGGCCCGGGTGGACGGCGCTCACCCAGGGCCCGGCTCACTGTCCGGGAGCGGATCCAGCGATTGCGGAACCACTCGGCCCGCCCGTGGCGCAGCCGCACCCCACACACGAGCCCGTCTTGGGAGAACCAGGAGTAGCGCTGGACGTCCCGCCGTCGCGGCGGCCGGATCGGGTTCGGCCCGATCTGGGTGAACAACCCGCTCAACTGCTCGGGCAGCGTGCCGCTGACCTCCAACTGGTGGATCGACCGCTCGCCGTAAATGGGAGCGTACGGCCCGAGTAGGAAAGGACTGGTGGCCATCTCAGGTCTCCCTATGCGTTCGGGGCACGAGCCCGGACCGGTGCAGCCGGACGGCGGTCGCCGGATGCAAGGCAAGCAGCAGCCCGTCGACCACGAGCATGCTGGTGAGCAGGAAGAACACCATCTCCTCGACGGGCAACCCCCCTACACGCAACCCGGAGGTGTGCTGCTCGGAGATACTCCACGTGCCGGCGCCGATCGCCACCCGGTCGACACACCACAGGTAGGCGACCGGCACCAGCGCACGCCACCGCATCGGTGACCACGCGCGCAGGATGTCAGCGCCGACGGCACGTTGCAGCGCGAACAACGGGCCATACCAGGCCAGCATGCTTCCCAGGTACAGAGTGGACGGTTGAGTGGCGGCCAGCGCCGCGCCCACACCCGCCGCGGTCATCCAGGCCATGGCCGTGGCGGCCCGCCGAAAGCGCTCCGGCACGGCCGGTGCCGGTGTCCCGCTCGTGGCCACCAGCCGCAGAGTCCACAGTCCCACCAGCAGGGTTTGGCCCGCCATGAACAGATACTCTTCCACCGGAATCCCGTGCCACGTGGCGACGACCGCACCGTCGGGATAAGACCACACTCCTCGGGCGATGATCCAGCTGTCCCACGGAGTCGTCCACGCCAGCGCCAGACCCAGCATCACGATCAACGCCACCGCTTCCGTCCGCCCATGCCGTGTGGCGCGCGATGGATGGGACGCGACGGCCACCAACCGCCCGACGAGCACCAGAGGTGGAAGTACAAAGCAGGTCAGGAAAGCGAAGTAGGTCATCGCGGCTCACTCGGACGGTCCGCCGTGATACCAGCAGGGCGGGCGGCCCGTCGGCGGCTTCGCAGGTATGCGGGCAGGGCGACCGCGATTCGTCTCGGGATACCGACGCGTACCCTGTGCTGGAGTACTTCATGGTCTGCGTTTTCGACCGCGTCGAGAATGCCCGCGTACAGTCGCGCGGCGGTGTCGATGCATGGCCTGCTCGATGGATGCAGCATTTCGATGCCAGGAATGGCGTAGGCATAGATGGCTCGGGTGCGTGCGATCTCAAACCCGATCAGGTCGTGCACTCCGGGGGTGCACCGCTCGGCGGCGAGGTCCGACCGGCTGACACCGCACCGGTCGAGATCTTCCTGGGGGAGGTAGACTCGGCCGCGGCGCAGATCCTCGCCGATGTCGCGGATGAAGTTGGTCAGCTGGAACGCCACACCCAGTGCCTCGGCCCGAGGATAGGCCTCGTCGGTGAGCGGCTGCAGGATCGGGGTCATCTGCAAGCCGATGACCGCTGCCGACCCGTACATGTACTTGGAGAGATCCGTGTAAGTCGGATAGGTGTCCCGGACGAGGTCCATTCTCATCGAGGATAGAAACGCCTCCACATGCGTCACGGGGATGTCCCAGGTTCGCAAGGTGTGCGCCAGCGCGCAGGACACCCGGTCCGTGCCCGGTCCGGGGCCTGCGGCAAGCACTCCGACCGCGGTGGCGCTCCACTGGTCGAACAGCTGTGCCCGCTGGCCGGGGTCGCAGTTGTCCACGATCTCATCGGCGTGGCGGGCGAACCCGTACAGGGCGTGCACGTAGGGGCGTTTCCAAGGCGGGAGCAGGCGGGTGGCCAGATAGTAGGTGCGGCCGTGCCGGGCGTGCAGCACACGACAGCGGGCGTAGCACTCTCGCAACCACGGATCGGCGATTCCTGCGGCGTCCAGAATGCGGGCATCGATCATCGTCATGCGTCCACCCCCACATCGCTCCCGGTGATCCGCTCAGCCGCGAGCCGACCGCTGATCAGCGCCATGGGAATGCCGACACCGGGATGTGTTCCCGCGCCGGCCAGGACGATGTTGTCGCCGACGAGGTTGCGGGTCCGGAACGGGCCGGTCTGGCGCAACAGGTGGGCGGCGCTGAACGGCGTCCCTTGTGGACATCCTCGCTGTGCCCAGTGGTGCGGGGCCAGGACGTGCTCGGTCTCCCTGCTCTCGTACAATTCGCCGTAACCGTTACGCCGTAAAACGTCCAGCACGTGGTCGTGGTAGCGCCCGCTGATTCGTTCCCAGTCCAGCCGGCCGGTGGCCAGGTTCGGGGTGGGGACCAGTACCGAGACGCAGTGCCGCCCGGGCGGGGCCAGCGCGGGGTCGGTCAGGCTCGGCACGCTCACCAGGAACGACGGATCGTTCATCAGCGTGCCACGGTCGATAATGTCGCGAAACCCCTCAGCCCAGGTTCGCGTGATGTGGATGTTGTGGTGAACCTCGGCCTGAATGCGTCCGCCGGTCAGCAGAAGGAAACACGACGGGGACAGCCGTACCGGGCGAGAGGCACGACCCAGCAGCGTGGGCAGGGCCAGCGACGGGTCCATGGTCACGACCACCGCGTCCGCGGGCATGCGCGTGCCGTCCTGGGTGACCACCGCCCGGCACCGGCCGGAAGCCGACGTTTCCAGCCGCACCACCTTCTCACCGAGCTCGACGCGCACCCCATGCTTGACCGCGGCCGCGGCCATCGCTTCAGGCAGCGCGTGCATACCGCCGCGGGGGAAATACACCCCCGCTACCACGTCCATGTAGGCGATCACCGCATACAAGGCCCGCGCTTGGCGTGGTGACACCCCCGCATACAGCGACTGGAAGGAAAACAACTGCCGCATCCGTTGATCCTTGAAAAACGAGCCGACCTTGCCCTCCAGACTGCGCAACCCACCCAGCGCGACCAACCGGGCCAGGCTCACCGTGAACAGGCTCGTTACACCATCGAGGTTGCGGTCGATGAAGTCGCGGAACTCATAGCGGTACATTCGCTCCAGGAACGCCCGATAGCGGTGGTAAGCACCCGCTTCGCTCGACCCGCACACCCGCTCGATCTCCTCCGCCATCGCCACAGGGTCACCCATGACATCCACAAAGGACCCATCCTGGTAATGGACCCGGTAGGCAGGATCGATCCGGTCGATCGCCAGCCAGTCCTCCACCCGCTCACCCACAGCCGCGAACGCCCGGCCGATCAGTTCCGGCATCGTCAACACACTGGGGCCGGTGTCGAACTGGTAGCCGCTGTCGCGCAGCACGCCCGCCTTACCGCCCACCGACTCCTCCGCCTCGCACACCACCACCTCCCGACCGGCACCCACCAGATGCAAAGCCGCCGACAAACCGGCCAGACCCGCACCGACCACGACAACCCGATCCGTCGCCCCGGCCATGTGCCGCACTGCCATCCCGAACCTCCGTATGGAAGGGGCATCAGGTTTCACACCTGAGTCAGCAGAACCGCGATTTGAAGTGGTCACCGGGACCCAGGGTGCGCGCTTGCACCGCCCGCTACTGTAGTGATCCAATTAACCTGAGCGCGGCCTGAGTACCCGCCTCACTCTGTCGTCGAACAGAGCTGAAAGGGGGAATGCTTCCACTCCGGTTGTTCGGCCCATAATCATCTGGGTCAGTGTGAGGCTGCACCACTCAGGGTAGGACGAAACGTCGGCCCGTCGCAGCATCCATATGGGTTGCACAGCTCAAAAGATCATTGATCGTCTTCGCAACCGCTATGGAGAGAGACGCGCTCCCACACATGAGACGCTCACAGCCCGTGATGATGCCACGCGATCTTCCGCCGAATTGGGGGAAAACGGCGAGTAATCGGGGGTGACTTCGGTCCCTTTCCGCTCGTCCGTTGACCGCATCCACGCCCGTGAGTAGCATCCTGGTTGCCGAATCCGACTCCCAGCTTTATCGGTGACCAGCGGTTCGAACGGTTGAACAAATGATCACGCCGACAGTCGACGCGTCGATTCGATCGCGGAACGAGTGACTAAAACGCAGTTGCGTCTGCTTGCAGCCTTAACGAACTGTCTATGCGCTCCTCTTGCGTCGAACAACCAGGCTTGCCCAACCGAAATAGGCGCCAGTCAAGGCGAGGAGAGGAAGCCATGCCCCCAATTCCGACGGGCTTGGCCTCGCCGGCAGGCTACGCCATCGCCATCACTGTCACCGTATCGGGCACATTGCTGGCCGTCGCGTGGATGGGATGGGACGTAGCCAAAGGGCGCCTGCCTCTCTCCTTCCCGCCGCTGTTCCTGGTGTCAGCGCTCTTATGCCCGTTCGCCGACCCAGGTGGGTCCGTAACGGCGAACTTCCAATATTTCCTCAGCGCTGATAGTACAGTTCTGGCCACTACCTTCGGTCGACCAATAGGTTTTCTGCAGATATCCACCTGGACGTGCTGGATGGGCCTCTACGGATACGCGGCGATCTACACGCTCCGGCGGAAATGGTCCCCTCTGCGCCTGTGGGCGCTTTACGCCGCTTGTGTCATCCTGAACACTGCTGCCCAATGGCTATGGCTCAACTACGCGAGTCTGTTTACTTACTACGGGAGCCAACCATTCCGAATCCTCGGCGTCCCCTTCGTATGGCCATTTCTCACCGTGGGGGCAGTCATGGTCGCAGGTGTCGCCGCATGGTTCGTGCACTCTCAGACCACCGGGTACCGCAAACTGTTCGTGCTGCCCACAGCATCTGTCGCCTTCATGGCCTGCTACGCCGCCACCGCCTGGCCGACCACCTTCGCGCTAGGAACGGAACTGCCCATCCTATGGTCAAGCCTGCTCGGCATGATGAGCCTTTTGCTCGTCTTCGGCGTCCTGGATCTGCTGTTCAGGCGCTACCCAACGCCGAGGTGACCACGGAGTCCGCTGGACGCTCGCCCGCCCTTGCCAACCAAAAGCACCGAACTTAGAATTGATAGCGGCAGGGTGTCAATTGTTCCTAAAGGAACAATTATGTCGTCGATACGCCGCCGGTTTCCCGAGGAGCACAAGGCGCAAGCGGGTAGCGTTCATCATTAATGGCACTTGCACACCGTCGACCACCGCTGGCGTGGCCCTTGACCGCAACCACAGGACCCAGTACACCTCGATAATCTTCGAAAAATGCTGCGCCAACAACGAAGTCCGCTGATTCCTGAGCTGCACCGAGATCGGCTACGATAATGCGGTCTCCGAGTCGTTCTTCGTGGCTTATAAGAGGAACTCATTCAGGTCCAACCGTCAAATATCTAAAAGAGAAGGCACCCGACTGGATCGAAAGCTACTGCAATGCCCAGTGGTGGCACCCAACATTCGGATGCATGGTGCCACATGTGTACGAACTAGGATACAGAACCATCGACGAAATCGCGGCCTAAACCTGCGTCCACAAAACCGTGGCACCAGGAGGAGCAGGCGAAGGCCGACCAGGCTGGGGGATAACGGTGCTAACCTCTGCACCTTAAGTGAGGATCGTGGCGTCAGCCCCGGAGCTGTTTGTAGTGCTCTACTCGCAGTCGGGTGCGGTTGGACAGGCGTCAGCGAGACGGAACTGCTAGTTTACGCCACCACCAGGCAATGGACGACAGGCCAGCGGGCGGCCCAGAGGCGGAGGGATTGTCGCTTCTGGTGGCGTGCACGCTCACGGCGTGAGGGTGCACGCCGTCTGGATTACGGTACCGATCGGCGACGAGGTGGAATTCGTAATTGCCGCGAATGAGACTGGTCAGGTTGTCCAGATAACGGCGCAGTGGTTCGTCTGCGACGTGCAGTATCGAATCATGAACCTCGAGGAAGCGAACGAGGATTCGATCGCGAAGTGCTACGGCGGCCTGCAGCGCGTCTTGTTGTCCACATCTCTCGGTGAGGGCGATGATGTGGACGATGTTGCCGCCCAGCGGGTCATGGTTCTCGTTGTCTTGCTGGGACAGCCAGAGTTCCTTGCCGTAGGACAGTAGGTCGTTGTCGATAGCGGCCACAGCGCCGGCCATTTCGGTCAATGCGTGTACAGCCGGTGCGGCGCGGACTGGGGTGGGAATCTCGCATTTTTCGCTGATTTCGATCCATGTCAAGGTGGGGAACGCGGCGCTGTGCAACAGTCGGGTGAAGACGTAGTCATTCAGTCCGACCTTGTTCAGGTCAGCTTGATAGGCCAGCTGCCAGGAGACACCGGAGAACCAGGCCCGGTGAGCATCGACCAGCCGGCGGATCCGGACGGGGGTGGACAGTTCCTGCAGGCGGCGAGCCAAGTCTCGCAGCGGTGCGTAGAACGGGGATCTCTGATCGAAGACTCCGGCATCGGGTTCTTCCAGAGTCCGCACGAATCTGACGGCCACGTCGACAAACCGGCTGAGGGAATTGTCTGATTCCTGTTCGCACTGCATGTCGTCGAATCGGAAGGTGAGGTAAGTCCAGTCCACGGCCATCTGCAGGCGTTCAGTGTCGGCGTCGGGGCACAGGTTGGCGAAGAACGTGGCGCTTTCCGTGTTCGTCACTTTCGCCTCGTCGGCGTCGGTGTGCCAGAATTTGTGGCGCCGCATGAACTCCAAGCCGTGGCTTTTCAGCTTTGGGAGTTCCGGATGCTGCCGGTGAGGGATCGGAAGATACATGGGAGGTAGAGTGATGTCGACTTCCGGGATCGACTTGGATGAAGGTTGACTGACGACAGTAGAAATATGCTTGCCTGTCATGCGAACCCTTACCTGAATAAAGTGGAAAATGGGTCGGTTGTGTCACATCTCCAACACGTTGTGGTTTCCATATCGTATGCGCCGTTGCCAACAGAGAGGAGAAGCTCAAGGGCATGAATTGGTCCCGACGGTCCGGCGCCTGGCCCAGTGTTCCCTCGGTCTCCTCGCGTCCGGCATGACCGACCAGCGCCACGATGTCGCTGCGGCTGGTGAATTCGCTGGCCTCGTGGTGCATCTTCGTCACCAGCGGGCAGGTCGCGTCGACCACGTCCAGGCCCCGTGCGGCGGCCTGGGCACGCACCGCGGGAGGATGCCCGCGCGCGGAGAACACGACCGTGGCCCTTTCATGCACCTTGTCGAGTTGGTCGACGAATACCGCGCCACGCTGCTTCAGATCCCGTACGACATGGGTGTTGTGCACAACCTGCTTACGCACGTACACCGGTGGCCCGGCCGACTTCAGCAGGTGCTGCACCACCTCGATCGCCCGCTCCACTCCGGCGTAGAGCGACCGTGGCTCGGCCAGCACCACCGACCGCACCACGTCCTCCAGTGCCGGTTTCTCTGTCGCGGTAGCGAACCCGGTACGCCTCTTGTCCACGATCACCGCCCACACCACGCCGCTTCCCTCGATCCCAGGTGAGAACTCCCGTTCCAGCGGCGCCGTGTCGACCCGCAGACCGCGCCGACGCAGCGAAGTAGCCAGTACGGGCGCAGCCGGACAGTCCGCCACCTGCCCGTCAGATCCCCGCGGCCGCACGGCAACGACCGCGTCCACGGCCCGATCCGATATCACCGGTACCCTCGCGGAAAACACGGGCATCGTCCCCCTTTCCAGATTCCTTACAGCGTCGTCAGTGATGGCGGTCGATCACCAGCCTGGCCAGGCTGATGAGGTCTTTGGCGGCGTGCTGCACGGGAGCTGCCGCTGCCAGCGACGCCACGGCCAGTTCCAGGCGCCTGCGGGCCTCCTGCTCGGTGTGCTCGCGGCACCCCGCCTGGTCCAAGTAGCGCACCGCGTCGCCGATCTCGCTCTCGCCCAGCGGCTCCGGCCTCCGGTAGAGCGCGGCGAACTGCAGGGCCGGTTCCGAGCCCGACGCCAGTGCCAGCACCACCGGATAGGTTTTCTTACGTGACCGCAGATCGGAGAACGCCGGTTTACCGGTCACTGCCGGATCACCCCAGATTCCCAGTACGTCGTCGACCATCTGAAACGCCAGCCCCAGCTGCCGCCCGAACTCCGCCAGCCGGTCCACCACGCCCGGCTCGCCGCCGCCGAACAACGCCCCCAGCGCGCACGCGCAGCTGATCAACGCCGCCGTCTTGCCCGCCGCCATCGACAAATACTCCTCGCAGCCCACGTCCCGTCGGGTCTCGAACGCCACATCCGCGGCCTGACCGTCCGCCAAGTCCACCAACGCCCGGCCGAGCAACCGCACCGCCCCCGCCACATCACCCTCAGAGGAGGCCGCCAGCACATCCACCGCCAACGCCAGCAGCGCGTCACCGGACAACGTCGCCGTCCCGATCCCGAACGCCGCCCACGCCGTCGCGCGATGCCGACGGGTCGTATCCCCATCGATAATGTCGTCGTGCATCAACGAGAAGTTGTGCACCAGCTCCACTGCGGCCGCCGCCCGCGCCGCGGACTCGGCCCGCCCACCGACCGCCTCGGCACACAACAACGCCAGCACCGGACGGATACCTTTACCTCCCGCACCCACGACCGGCGCACCACGCTCATCACACCACCCGAACTGATACCCCGCCGCGATCCCCACCGGCTCCGGCAGACGCCCGACAGCCTCCCGCAACACTGGGTCCAACACGCCCCGCAACCGCCGCATGACCGGCACAAAACTCTGTGAAACAGTGGACACCACAACAAACCCCTCACGTCACAGACATGGGTATGCACTGGCCAGAGACATCCACCGCCCCGCCCGAGGAGGCATGGAAGGAAGATCGTCTTTCCCATTCGGAGGCGTAACTGAACGTACCTTTCTGACCGTACTTCGCTCGCATCGGCGCGGCTCGCTCATCAAAACGCCCTCTGCGGAGGAACCTCATCCGAATTCCGGCGAATGAGTCACTATGCGGTACGTATGCAGGTCTTTAGGAGAATAAAGTCATCGGCTAATGACATCCTTCGCTGTAGGCCGGTCGCAACGCAATAGGTGACATTATCTGGTCGCCTTGGATACGGGATGACCCGATTGGGTGCCGTTCGATCTACACTCGGACGGACGATTCGTATTTCGCCATGTGCTAACCGGCCACGCTTCGCTTACGCTGATGCAACACCTGCGTCCAAGTCGGTGACGAGCCCTGAGTTCGTCATGTTTGCACGTACGCCTGGCGCCATCCGTGCCGTTGACGACACTTCGCTTGTCGCGTACGGTTTCCTGTTGTCAGCCGAACATGGACCTTGTTCGAAAGGCGGAGATCATTTGCGGAAATTGATCTTCTTTTGATGTCCGACTTCCGGCGCTCAGGCTGATGCATTGTGGACAGTGCGCTTGCGAGCTTGGTTGCCTGCTTCAGTCCGCGCACCTCGCCAGTGTCAAGATATGTTCGCTATCGAACACTGCAGTAGGCTGGAATTCGGACTTGCATCGGACAAGACTTCGATGGTTGCCACGTACAGATGGTTGCTACGTGCAGTAGAAATCTACCGAATAGTACCGAGCATGCCATCGCCGAAGAACGGGCTCGCCCAGTAACGTCGTCGCCCCAAAGACGCGGCCGCGATCGCCAGTACTGAAGATGGAGGTACGAGCCATGCCAAGCCGTTCCAGAAATCGTGGAATCGTGAGGTTCATCAGCAACATCGTCGAGGATAGTAAGGACTTGCTCGACGACTACCTCGACACAGCCCGCGACGTGGAGGAGGACCTGCGCTACACCGCCCGCAGCAGCCTCGATTACGACAACGACGAGAGAGGCGGTAACCGCGACCGATATCGCGACGACTATAACCGTGGTCGTTACCGTGACCGCGATCGTGATCACGACGAGGGTAGTCTCGCTGACCTCAAGGTTCTGCAGGGCACAATGGCCAGCCTGGCCAAGAGGTTAGATGAGCTGGTGTCGTTGCAGCAACAGCAGCTGGAACAGCCGGCGGAACACAAGAATCCGGCATCAGCCTCGAAGTGACTGGGGTCCGTCACTGGCGAGGGAGACACGTTCATGGCCGAACATCGCTTGCGCGCTGTGGTCACGGCGCTGGTGTCCTTGCTGGGCTCGCAGGTTCGCTATAACATTAGCCGAGATCGTAATTTCAGCTCCGAGCGTGGGTCTCCCGCGCAGCGCAGGGCCCGCGAGGTTCGCCTGACGTTGGAACGTCTCGGGCCCTTTTACATCAAGGTCGGGCAGATGTTGTCCACCCGGCCTGACATAGTGTCCGAGACGACGATCGCGGAACTGCGGAAACTGCACGACACTGTCTCAATCCAGCCGTTCTCGGTATTCGAACCCGTCCTGCGCTGCGAACTCGGTGACCGGTGGCGTAACAGATTTGGTGAATTTGACACCGATCACGCACTGGCAGCCGCCTCGCTGGCTCAGGTGCATGCCTGCACCCTTCCTGACGGGCGACCGGCCGTTGCCAAGATCCAACGACCCGGTATCGCGTCCCTCATCGGGAAGGACATGGCACTGCTGCGCAGGGCCGCGTGGTTGCTGTCCCGGGCCGCCCCAGGATTCACCGAGGTGATCGATGTCCACGCCATGTTGGGCAGCCTGTTCGAGGCCATGCGTTCCGAATTGGATTTCACCGCCGAGGCGCGGCACATGAACCGCGCCCGCGGGGAGATCGCCGACTTCAAGCACCTCGACATCCCCGAGGTCCTGCTCGTCACCCCTCGGGTCATGATCCAAAGCAGGGCGCCAGGACGCTCGATCCGAGACGCCGACCCCGCCGAATTCACCGCGGGTGAACGCTTGGGTATCGGTCGTGACCTGCTGGCGTTCATGTATCGCAGCTACTTCACCACCAGGGTATTTCATGCCGACCCGCACCCCGGCAACATTTTCGTGCACCCCGGGGAGAAAGCGCACCTTCTCGACTGGGGCATGGTCGGCAGCATCGACCGCAACGTCAGCCGCGGAATCCTGCAGGTTTTGACCAACATCGCGCTTAACGACGGCGCCGGCCTGGCCCAGGCTTGGCTCGATCTCGGGCGCTCCACCATCCGCGCCGACGTCTCCGCGTTCCAGAACGATATGGAGGCCTTTGTCCCCCGCGTGACTGGCGCCTCACTGGAGGACCTGAACTTCGGCGTCACCCTCACCACGATTCTGGCCAGTGCCACCAGAAACGGCATCTACACCAATCCCGCTGTCGCGACCTTGGGTAAGTCCTTCGCCAACCTCGAGGGTTCCATCCGTTACCTGGCTCCCGAACTGTCCATCATCGATATCTTCCACGACGAGTTGTCCGACGTCATGATTGATCTGATCGAGGACACGCTGTCCGAACCACAGTTCGCCCGCACCCTCCTGGAGTTGATCTCCGCGATCAACGGCGTTCCGCAACGGCTGCACAGCATCTTGCGTGATCTGAGCAACGGGCAACTCAAGATGCAGGTCAATCAGCTCCCTCGCATCATGTCATCGGGCATAAAACGCAAGTTCATCCTGGGTGCTGCTGTGACGTGGTACTGGTGGAGGAAAAGGAGCAGCACCGCACAAATCTCCAACCGAAGTCCCGGCACTCCGTGACATGTCCCTGCATCCAGTCTTCGCGCTCGCGACACTGGGTCTCCTGCTTATGAGTCTGACCAGAGGATCAAGCATTCCGACTGTGCTCACCTTCGTGACCGTCTGCGCGATGTGGGTCCTCTACCGCCGCGACCATCACCACCGCAAATGAACTCCCGTGGGACCCTGCTCATCGAAGGAGGTGGTGATGACTGCCGACGAACGCGGACACGCCGTGGAGCCTCGCGATTGGGCTGTCCCGAGCTGCGATCGTGGCGACGTACCGGGCGTTGGGAAAGCCCATGGAAAAGTGATTCTGCTGGGAGAGCACGCGGTGCTGTATGGCGTGCCGGCGCTCGCTGTTCCGGTTCCGCAGTTGACGGTCACGGCGAAGGCCTCGCACCGCGGGCCCCTCGGAGTGAGCCCCGGCGGGGTGTCGATCGGGATGAGCGCTCCGATCGAGGTGCCCGTGGAGGGGCCTGCCCAAGATGGCCTGCGACGCGTGGTGTCGACGTTCCTGACTGCGTGCGGGATAGGCACCGACTCACCCGTGGAGCTGTTCATCGACTGCGATATCCCTTCGGGACGTGGACTCGGTAGCAGTGCGGCGTGTGCGAGGGCTGTGATTCTGGCGCTGGCTGATTTGCTTGGTCGTCGGCTGGCTGTCACAGAGGTGTTCGATTGGGTGCAGATCGCGGAGAACGTGACGCACGGCAGGGCGAGCGGGGTCGACACGTGGGCCACCGGCGCGGCAGGGCCGCTCCTGTTTTCGGCCGGCGTGGTGGAGGAACTATCTGTTGGCGCTGACGGCGTGATCGTTATTGCCGATAGTGGTGTCACGGCGAGGACGAAGGACGCGGTGGAATCGCTGAGCCGAGCGTTCCGGTCGAAGGCGCAGGCGCGAGTGGGCTTCACCGAACGGGTGTCGGAGCTGGTCCGCTCGGCTGTCCTCGACTTGGCCGACGGCCGCTTGGATGATCTCGGTGTACGCCTGACTTGTTGTCACGAGGTGCTGCGTGACGTTGGTGTGAGCACGGATCGCATCGATGCGCTGGTCGGTACCGCGCTGGCCGCTGGTGGCCTCGGCGCGAAGATCACGGGTGGTGGGCTGGGCGGTTGCATGATCGCGTTGGCCGAGGGGATGCCTCAGGCACAGACTGTGGCACGAGAGCTGCGGAAGGCCGGTGCTGCCGGGACATGGACGGTACCGATGAGGAGGTCGGCCGGTCATGCCTGATGACTATCGACCGGATCGGACCGGCTCACCGGGCCGGCCGCGCGACTCTGCCGTCATCGCGGACATACCTGCCTCTGTGACCGCCAGCGCGTGCCCGAACATCGCGTTGATCAAGTACTGGGGTAAACGGGACGAACATCTTGTGCTTCCTTGTGGCGACAGTGTGTCGATGACGCTGGATGTGTTCCCGACGACCACCACCATCCGGTTGAACCCCGAAGCGGAGGCGGATACGGTCATGATCGGTGGAGTGGGGGCGGCGGGTGAGGTTCGGCGACGTGTCGTAGCTTTCCTGGATCTGGTGCGGGGCATGGCCGGGCGCGCGGACGCAGCTGTTGTGGAGACTCGCAACACGGTTCCCACAGGGGCGGGCTTGGCGTCCTCGGCGAGCGGGTTCGCCGCACTGGCCCTCGCCAGTGCCACCGCGTACGGCCTCGATCTGGACGCCACCGCGCTGTCACGCCTGGCCCGGCGCGGATCCGGGTCGGCCGCACGGTCAATCTTCGGAGGCTTCGCGATCTGGCACGCCGGCAAGGGCACCGGGACGACCGCGGCGGATCTCAGCTCCTACGCCGAGCCGCTACCGGCGCTTGCCCCGGAGCTGGATCCTGTCCTGGTGATCGCACTGCTGAACACCGCTCCGAAGGCGATATCGAGTCGTGCGGCGATGCGCCACACCGTGAAGACCTCGCCCCTGTATGAGGCGTGGGCCATGTCCAGCAAGCATGACCTGATCGAGATGCGCACGGCTTTGGCCGGCGGGGATCTGCACACGGTGGGTGAAGTCGCGGAGCGCAACGCGCTGGGCATGCACGCCACCATGCTGGCGGCACGTCCCGCGGTGCGCTACCTCGCCCCAGCCACGCTCGCCGTGCTCGACGGGGTGACACAGCTCCGGCGCGACGGTGTTCCGGCATACGCGACCATCGACGCCGGCCCCAACGTCAAGGTATTGTGCCGCCGCGCCGACGCAGCTCAGGTGGCAACGGCCGTGCGCGCGGCGGCCGCACACGACACGAATCACACCGCGTGCCCTGTCGTCATCGCCGGTCCTGGGCCAGGCGCGAGCCTGCGCGCCGATCAGGACGCGCAGGCCGGACGATGACCACGCAGCGGACGGTTGTCCGGCGTGCGCCGGGTAAGTTGTTCCTTCTCGGTGAATACGCGGTACTGGAGCCTGGCCACGCGGCGATCCTGGCCGCGATCAATCGCCACGTCACCGTCGCCGTGTCCAGCCCGGCATCCACCTCCCCGACGACGTCGACGGCGCCCGACGTGGTCATCGCCTCCGACTTGTGCCAGCCAGAAACCCAGCTACGGTGGCGCGATGGCCGGCTGGCAGGGGACACCGCGCACGACGACCGGCGCGCACACACCACCCTGATCCACATCATCTCGGCGGTCGAGGTGATGGATGATCTGCTGGCTGAACGCGGGCTGCCCACACCAGCGATGCGCATCTCGATCACCAGTCAGTTGCATGAGGCTGGAACCAAACTGGGCCTTGGCTCCAGTGGAGCGGTGACGGTCGCCACGGTGACGGCCGTGGCGAACTTCTGTGCTATACGCCTATCCAACCACGCCCGATTCCGGCTCGCGCTCATCGCGACAGCGAGGATCACTCCACACTCCTCCGGCGGCGACCTCGCGGCCAGCGTCTGGGGCGGCTGGCTGGCCTACTACGCGCCCGACCGGACCGAGATCTTGAAGCTGACACGGCGACGGGGCATCCAGGAGACCCTCCGCGCGTCGTGGCCGGATTTCGGGCTACGGCGACTGCCCCCACCCGACGGACTCGCCCTGCAAGTGGGCTGGACCGGCACACCGGCCTCCACCACAGCACAGACCGAGAGCCACAACCTGCGCACCTGGCAGAGAAGCAGAGCACACCGGTCCTTTCTGGACCACATGAGCTGGTGCGTACGCGCCGCGATGCGCGCCTTCGCCCTCGGTGACCGAACAAGGCTGCTGCACGAAATCCGCACCGGCCGCCACCTACTGGCACAGGTGGACGCCGAGGCCCGGCTGGGTATCTTCACTCCACAGCTGACCGCCCTGTGTGACGCCGCGGAAGCGGCCGGCGCGGCCGCCAAACCTTCCGGCGCCGGAGGCGGCGACTGTGGTATCGCCCTGCTCGATTCCCCCACGCCCGCGGACATCGCACACCTTCAGACCCAGTGGACCGCGCTCGGAGTGAGGCCATTGGGCATTCATGTGCCACCGCTCGAGCCGGACGACCCACCGGAGCAGCCAACATGACCGCGGCACCCAAGGACGACCACATCCGGCTCACCGCCCAACAGCGGCGCCAATCCCCAGGAGCGAACCGGTTCGACGCGGCGTCCTTCCTGCCTCAACTCCTGGCCAGGAGCGACCGGGCGGAGGAGTCGCCGACCACCCGGTTCGCCGGTGTCCAGCCTCTGGTTCCGCTCTTCCTCAACGCGATGACCGGGATAGCACCACAACAGGTGCCCGATCACGGCCGGTTCGATGAGCGCCAACTTCAGCAACGCGGCGGGCGGCAGGTTCAGCGTCGTGTACCGCGAGAATCCGAGGAGCTCATCCTGGCCAACAGCAACGCGACGTCAACGCTCGCCAGCGCGCTAAGTGCGGTCGGCCTGATGTCGGGTGACGCCCGGCGCATCCACCTGAACACAATTGAGGAAGCCGTGATGTCCGGAAGGGACCGCTCCTACGCCATCGGCCATCGAGCGGATTGCAGCGGAAGCCGAGGTGCCTGTGCTCATGAAGGAGGTCGGCGCGGGTGGCCAATGTCGGTGGCCGGGGCGGCACGCCCTCCACCCCGGTCGAGAAAAGTCGCCGCGAGCGTGCCGACCACGCCTTCCGGACGACACTGGGGCAGCCCACTCCGGCCTACCTGCTTGCACGCTTACGGCGCCGGAATCCTGCCGGCGACCTCTCGCTGCCGCACCGGTACCGGCACAACGATTGGACATCCGCGATGAACACCTCGGCCCCTCACTCGTGCCATCACCAGGACCCGGTCGCCGAGATCCCCATGAAATGGGTGGGACCGCTAAGGGTTTCAGGGAACATCGTCGCCACGCAAACCACCGTCCCGCTGGCCACCTACGAGTCGCCGTTGTGGCCATCGGTGGCGCGTGGCGCGAAAGTCTCCATGCTGGCGCCGCACGGTATCGTGGCCACCTTCCTCGACGAACGGATGACACGCTCGGTCCTCGTCGAAGCCCGTGACGCACAGACCGCGCACGACGCCGTAACCTGTCTCACCGCGCAATTCGATCAGCTACGCGAGGTAGTGCGCGCGGACAGCAAATTTGCCGATCTGATCGGCTTTCGGCACGAGATCACCGCCAACCTGCTATTCCTGCGCTTCGAATTCACCACCGGCGACGCCGCCGGGCACAACATGGTCACCCTGGCCGCCGACGCGTTGCTCACCCACATTCTGCGGTCCATTCCCGGCCTCTCCTACAGTTCGATCTCGGGAAACTACTGCACCGACAAAAAAGCAACCGCGATCAACGGCATCCTCGGCCGCGGGAAGAACGTCGTCACCGAGTTGCTCGTCCCGCGCGCGGTCGTTGACAACGTGCTACACACCACCGCCGCCCGAATAGCTCAACTCAACATCCGCAAGAATATGATCGGGACGCTGCTGGCCGGCGGTATCCGCTCCGCGAACGCCCATTACGCGAACATGCTGCTCGCCTTTTATCTGGCAACCGGTCAAGATGCGGCCAACATCGTCGAAGGTTCACAAGGCGTTACCGTGGCCGACGACCGCGACGGCGACCTCTACTTTTCCTGCACCCTGCCTAACCTGATCGTGGGAACAGTCGGCAACGGCAAGAACCTCGATTTCGTCGAGAACAACCTGGCTCGACTGGGCTGCCAAGCCGACCGCGAACCCGGCCACAACGCGCGCCGACTCGCCGTGATCGCGGCAGCGACCGTCCTCTGCGGTGAACTCTCACTTCTCGCCGCTCAAACCAACCCCGGCGAACTCATGCGCGCACACACACATCTGGAGCGCAACAATGTCGCCCCGGGGTAGAAAATGAGCGAGCCGCGACGATGCGACCGAAGTACGGCCAAAAAGGTACGTTCGGTTCCGTCCTCGAAATGGAGAAGAAGATCTTCCATCCATGCCTCCTCGCACGGGGCGACGGATGTCTCTGTCCGGCGCGTGACCATGTCCGTGACGTGAAAGGTTCTTGTGGTGTCCACTGTTTCACAGAGTTCTGTGCCGACCATGCGGCGGTTGCGGGGCGTGCCGGATCCGATGTTGCGGGAGGCCGTTCAATCGGATCGGGTCGTGGGAGCGGTCGTTGCCGTGCGGCCGCACAAGATCTGACGGGATCTCCAACCCATCCGGCATATCAACCAAAGCCAGGAGGATACTATGCTCCAAGATGACACAACAATCGTGTCGCACACTCTGCACGAAGTCGTGCTACCGTTTCCGCTGCGTGCCCACCCGCAGGCAGTCGAATGTCGCAGGGTGACCACCGAGTGGTTGGTCTCCACTGGCGTAGCTGCTACCGAGTACGCCATTCAATGACTGGCGAAGGCGGATCTATCCACCTTCGCGGAGTGGTGCTTCCCCAGACGCCCCGCTAGAGCGGTTGATCCTGGCTGATAAGTGGATCTCCTTGGGCATCCTGTTGGACGACCAGTTCGATAGCGCACCGCTGGGACGCAAACCCGGTCCGGCCGCTGCGGTCCTCAACCACATGAACGCCGCGATCGAGGAACCGCGGTCAGTCTCAGACCGACTGCATCCGTTCGAAGTGGCTATGGTGGACTTGCTGAGCGACCTCGCTGCTGTCATGTCACCGGTCTGGATGCGACGCCACCGTCATCACATCACGTTGTGGTGGATGGGAGTGGCCCAGGCGATCATTCATCGCACCCGACCCGACACCGCAGCCGTTGAACAACGTCGCCGTATCCGTCGCAAGACCGTTGGTATGGACGGGCTAAGCGACCTGCTTGAAGTAGCTTGCGGGTTCGAGCTGCCACTCGCCCTCTATGCCATGGACGAGATCCAACGCATGCGCCAGATCGTTGTCGACATGACTTTCTACCAGAACGATATGTGCTCGCTGGACCACGAGATCGCCTCAGGATGCGACGACAACATCCTGCTGGCGTGGGAAGCGGATGGGAACACTTTGCAGCAAAGTATTAAGCTGGTCAAGGGTCACATCACCAAATTGGCGGACGAGTTCGTCACCCTCACCACGCTGTTGCCGACCTTGGCACAAGAACTCGAGCTCACCGAACGTCAGCGAGGAGGCCTGCATCGATGGGCAGATACCTGCGCTCTCTACTCATCCGGCGCCGGGCACAGCCAAGCGATTTGCGGGGCGCTACACGAATCCGCAATCTGTCACGGCCCACGATCACCATCTTGACACGCTGGTATGCCCCGATGAATCCAGGAAAAAGTCCCAAAAGTGAACCTACGAAACACGCTGGTCGATCATTTGACAACCCATCACTGTAGTGAAATAGGTTTTCATTCTGCTTGACAAGTCGGTTCTGACACCGCCCCGGAAAGCGGCTCTACTGTGGGACCGCCTCCCGTGTTGTCTGAACGGCGCAAAACCCGCCAAAACCAGCACGTGCAGTTCCACTTCACCAGCGACGTGTCAAAGGACGTATCGGCACCGCGACCCGCCAGCGACCGATAACTGCAACCGCCACTCATATGCCGTTCATATCACGCATCTACAATGGACTGAAAAGTCCATTGTAGATGCGTTGATCGATTGTATCTCAAACGGCTGCGCCGATAATAACGTAGTTTCCACGGTTGTTTTGCTCCGCGCCGGTGGGGCCACCCGCTAGTTCGCAGGACACCGTGAAGGAGGTGTACCGCAGGTCGGCTCGCACGAGCACGCCGTCACCATCTTGCTCAATTCTATAGTAGACCGTCTTGCCCTGCCTGCCCGATGTGCTCAGAATTACTGTACCGCCGATAACAGCGTGTCCGGAACCTGAGATAATGTTCGCAGAGAACACGTTCAGGCACTGCACGGCCACAATCTCTGTCTGTCCCCGCCTTAGGATCGTCATGGTGCCAGTTGCTGCTTGCGTGATGCTGTCCACGCCGACCGCGTTGACTGTGACCTGCGTGGTGGGAGCATTGGCGTAGCTCTCGCGCACGCTGGCCGTTCCCGTCACAGAAGCGACAGTCGCCGCTGCTGCGGGAACGGCGTTAAATGAGACTACCATGAAGCCGAGAAGTGCGACCATGATGGCAGATAGCTTTGTCTTTTGCATAATTCATTCCTTGCACAGGGTACGACCCGAGAAAATACCTGGAGTTCTCTCGAGAGATATGGTTGATCGCAACCATGTCGATGAACGTGTTTGTTTATGGCAGGCTACCCTGGTCGAACCATCGGTCAGGCAGGTAAAATCGTCGTCGTGGCACTTGGCCGCGTCGTACCTGTCAGGCGTCGTGCGGTGGTCCAGGCCGAGCACTTCACATCGTGACTAACATCAAGAGCTTAAATTGTGACCTTGTGTTGCGCAATGAGCATGTCCGTTCGGTCCGAAGATGTACTTGTTTGGTACGGTGTCGACATATGCACGTGACGTGCCGGTCACGTCGTCGCTCCGTGCGCGCCACCAGTGAAACAGTGCTCCAGCGGAGCAGGCCACGGCAGACCTGGAGGGCATGGAGATGCCCCTACGGGTCGCCGTGATGTGCTGCGTGGCGAACGGGCCGGGCGAAGCGGACCTGGGTGTCGCGTCGGGCAACGACAAAGCCAGATCTTCGTCACGGGCAAGGTCATCGAGACGCTCCCCGAGCACCAGATCGTGGGGACGCTGATCGAAGAGGCCACGCGGCTCGCCGATGAGATAAACGAGACCACGGCGGAACAGCGGAGGAGACAGCGATGAGTGCTAGGTCCGGAGGCCGCAGTGGAATCGTGCCGTATATGAGCGACGTCGTCGACGACCTCAGGCGGGTGTCGACGGTGGGCACGCGCCGTGTGACGCCGCCCATAGGGCATTCGGCCACGACGGCGCGTGCGGGTCGCCGGTCCGCGTCAGACCGGCGAAGCTTGAGAGGCCGATGGCGGCTCGGGTTGGGAAGCCGACGAGCAGACGCAGCGGACGAACTCCCGCATCGCGCGCACCTGGCACTCCACGCCTATCGAGCCGAAGCCCTACGAATCAACTACCAATCCGGTGCCTATCGCACGGTAGCCTGGCTACATATCGTCTTGTCTGTCGAGTCGGGCCAATCCTATCAGAACTGGTCGATGTGTCCAGGAGAAGTCAGCGAAGAAGCTGATTGACAGACTGGGAGACGCGTTTTGCGATCTCTCGAGCCGCCTCACCGACTTCCTCGCTGCCTTCTCGGACCACCACTCCGCCCAACTTGATCATCGTGCTGACTGGAGAATTGGAGGTGGCGGCCTCCGTATCTGGCGCAGTAGGAGACTCGGCGAACGCGGTCATTGTAGCCGCTCCGAGACCCAGAAGAGCTCCGGCAACGACGACTGCGATTCGGCGGAGTGTGGAACTAATCATGACGTTATCCTTTCGACTGATCATAACTATGGGGTGTGTCAGGGTCCGCGGTGATCGCCGCCCGCATCGGGAGACGATTGCCAGCCGAATGATTCTCGTGACCTTGCTGGAGCAGTGCATTAGCGACCGGTTCTGGCGCACGCGGCCCGAGTCGCGCCTGGACCGTGCGAGCGATCCGTGACCGTCGCTGGTTTCATGTAGATGGTCAGAGCGGTGCGGTGACGGACGGCCGGGTTCGTTCGTGTCCGTCAGGGCAGTTCGCAGTTGCGCACGGTGCCGCTGTTGTCTATAAGGACGGTGCAAGTGTCGGTGCCGGTGTCACCGTCGAGCGTGCCTGAAGCGCTGGTGCCGTCAGGCACGCCCACGGCGGTGAGGACATCGTTGCCATCGCCGCCGTCGAGTCGACCGACGGAGATGCCAACACCACCCGGGCCGTGCGCGGAGGCGGAGACGTTGTCGTTGCCGGCTTCGCCGTCAAGCACGGCGCCGTCGCTGCCCGCGGTGAAACCGTCGGCGGTGATGATGTCGTCGCCGTCTCCGCCGTCGATTCCGCCACTGTTGAGGCCCTCAACGCCTTTGCCCGCCGCGCTCACAGCGAGTACGTGGTCGTTGCCTGGTCCGCCCGTGATGGTCCCCTTGGTGCCGATGCGTGTGCCGTCGGCGGTGATGCTGTCGTGGCCCGCTCCTCCGTGCATGCGGGCCCTGTTGCCGGTATTGCCGCCGATGGCGGTGAGAGTGTCGTTGCCATCGTCACCGGCCATCGTCCCCTTGTTGCCGATGCCAGAGGCGGTATGGGCGGAGGCGGTGATTGTGTCGTTGCCGGGCCCTCCCAACATGGTGGATTGATCGCCGTTGCCCGTGGCACCGCTTGTGATTCTGACGTCCTCAGCGGTGACAAGGTCGTCGCCGGGCCCTCCGTCGATGGTTCCTGAGTTGGCGGCTGCCAGGTCGCGGTATCTGCTGAGGATGTTGCTGGTGACGGTGATGGTGTCGTTACCGCCCAGGCCCTCGACGGTGGTGCCTTCGTAGACGCCCAGCGGGCACAGGATGATGTCTGGGCCGTCAGTGCCCGTGATCCTGGTACTGGTGACCGAGGTGGTCTGGGTCGGGGCGGACAGGGGTGCGATCGTGCAAGTGCTGGCGGTCGCGGCGCCGGCTGCGGGGGCAGCGACGATCATCGCGAACGCGCTTACCAACAGGGCTGCGGATGCGGAACCGGTCCACACGGTACGTGCGTGACGGAGCCAGGACGGATGGGGATCATTCATAGATCTGCTCCTTGTGCTCGCCGGGCGCATGCCGGATGTAGGGCGTGACGCCTGCCCGGCCTTATCACCGTTCGGGTTCGGATGGAGCCAAGCGCATCGGTCGATCGGGCTCCGGCGACGGCGGGAGGCCGTGTCGAAATGTTGCACTGCGCGGCACGCTGGACACCGTGCGATGGCAGACGAAGGACTAGTCGGAGACTTCATCTTGTGGTACGTGTACTGAGTCACTCTCGTTCGCTAGCCCGTTCACCGTAGACATATGCGTCCGAAAGAAGGAAGATATGAGATGTCAATCGTGACCGTCGCGAGTGGACATCTGTATCCAGACTGTGACGATCAGCCAAAACTCTGTGGCACAACATTTCCGACGTGCCACACACTGTCTAGCTAATTCCGGGTCTCGGCGTTTCTGCTGGGGCGCGGCGGTCTCATTCTTCGATACCTCCAACGCCTTGACCGGGTCCACCTCGTCCGGATCGCCGCCGAACAGCACCATGCGCTTCGCGCTCTGCTCGCCGAACTCCTTGTCCCAGGACTGTTGGGCACGGGCGAGTCGGTCGGTGACGGTGCAGTCTATGTCCGCCTGTGTGAACGTCCTCTCGGCCGGGACCTGCCCTTGGCCGCCGGTTGGGTCGCCGGAGGTTGGCTGCCCTCCGGATATCGGTCGGTGCGGGCGGTGGGGAAGGTGCTCCGTCAGACATGGCGTCGAGACTGCGATCGGGGCATTACTCAGGTCGCGAGAACGCCTACAGTCATGGATCTGGCGGAGTCGAAGGTATGGCTGACAGTGCCGTCGTCCTGCCGATACTCGGGTCCGTACGGCCCGGCCACGGCGGTGGCGCCCGCTGCGATGGTGACAAGCTCGTCGACGACCGCATGGCCGTCCACTATGACTGGAATGTCCACGGGCATAGTGTGGCTGAAGTCGTCGGCGTACTGGACGACGACCAGCTCGGTGTCGTCGCCCTTGCAGAACATGCCGTTGGGTGTTGCAGTCGCGTCCACTGCCATGACGCGGCTACCCGCTCGCCTGACTGCCGTTGCAGTATTAGGTGCCACCGTCCCGCCGCTGCCGTCGGTGGACGTCGTAAAGGGGGGTGGCCTTAGGTGATCGGTGCCGCTGTCCGAACGGTCGTGGGCTCTCCGGCGCGGATGTGTCCTGGTCCGATGATCGCGTGGTTACCCATCTGGCCGGTGTTTTAGGTTCCGATCAGCGACCTGATGGGTGGGTCGATGTGCGGGAGTTGAGAACCGGGCAGAACGACGGTGGGAAGTAGCTGGCCACAGGCATCGACTGCAGACGCGAGGATGACCGGCCGGGGGAGTACCGTGGAGTTGTGTTTCATCGAGTACACCGGAAATGACATTTGTTGGCATATTCCGATCTGACCGGGAACGATATGCTTCTGGCCTGTGAAATCATACTGGTTCCACACGCAGACTTGTCCCATGAGGCAGTCGCTGTCTGCGGCTGCGGCGGGCCCTGTGCCAAGCGGTATCGTGAAGAGAACGAGTGACGCGGCAATCGCAGCTGGTCGCGAATTACGACGTCTTCGCCACATGTCTATCTCCTTAAGGGGGAACCGTCGGCGGCCGAATTTAAGCTCTGCCGACAAGGATATTCAGCCATTCCGGAGGATCGCACTCGATTGCCGCGCGAGCACACCCATACGTACGACCAAGGAGCTATACAAAGTGTCACATCGACAGCGTGGACCACTCGATCGTGAGGCAGTGTTCGCGAAACCTGGGATGCGGGCTCCCTCGGAACGTTGTCGAAGCCACCTTCTGAACGGGTTGAGCGAGTCTGGCATTTGGTAGCAACGTCAGTACATCAACGTCGATCTCGCGTCGAAGCGGTTACACGGCCGGGGTAAGGGAAAGCTGTGGCGGTGCGCCCCTGGCCATCCAGGCGCGGGCGACGTTGGCGAGGACTCGCAGGACACCGAGGCTGGTGCTGCAATCGATATGGCCGACTGTGCCCCACTGGCTGAGGCGGACTCTTTGGCCTGCAGACAAAGAATGTTACCCGAGTCGAGATCGGCGTTGAACACCTTCGCCGCGAAGTAACTGCGGTACATGAACGCCAGCAGACTCCTAGTGACGCCGATGCGCCCGTCGACACCGAGTTCCGGCCGGGGCAGCGTCACGGATGACGCAGGCGGGGTACCAGGCGAGGGACGGTTTTGGTCGTGGGATGCCCGCGTGTAGAAGTGTGGGCATCCCACGATCCGCTGGTTCTATGTAAATGGTCAGCGCGGTGCGGTGACGGACTGTCGGGTCCGTTCGTGTCCGTCAGGGCAGTTCGCAGCTGCGCACGGTGCCGCGGTTGATGACAAGGACGGTGCAAGTGTCGGTGTCGGCTCCGCCGTCGAGGATGCCTCCACGGCCACTGCCGTAGGGGACGCCTACGGCGTTGAGGAAGTCGTTGCCAGTGCCGCCGAGCAGTTGACCACCGTTGTTGCCGTAACTACCGGGGCCGTGTGCGATGGCGGAGAGACTGTCGTTGCCGCCTTGGCCGATGAGTTTGCCGGCGAAAACGCCGGAGGTGAAACCGTCGGCGGTGATGATGTCGTCGCCGTCTCCGCCGTCGATGTCCACGAGGTTGACGGCTCTACCCGTGGCACTCACGGCGAGCACCAGGTCGTTGCCTGGCCCGGCCGTGATGATCCCCTGGGTGCCGAGGTCACCGCCGTCGGCGGTGATGCTGTCGTTGCCCGCTCCTCCATCCATGCGGGTGAGAGTGCCGGTATCGCCGCCGATGGCTGCGAGGATGTCGTTGCCGTCGTCACCGACCATCGTTCCGTTGTTGCCGATGCCGGAGGCGGTATGGGCGGCGGCGGTGATTGTGTCGTTGCCGGGCCCTCCCAACATGGTGGATTGATCGCCGTTGCCCGTGGCACCGCTGACAATTCTGACATCTTCGGCGGTGATGATGTCGTCGCCAGGTCCTCCGTCGAGTGTTCCTGCGTTGGCGGCTGGCAGATCGGAAAACCTGCTGAGGGGGTTGCTGGTGACGGTGATGGTGTCGTTACCGCCCAGGCCCTCGACGGTGGTGCCTTTGTAGACGCCCAGCGGGCACAGGATGATGTCTGGGCCGTCAGTGCCCGTGATCCTGGTACTGGTGACCGAGGTGGTCTGGGTCGGGGCGGACAGGGGTGCGATCGTGCAAGTGCTGGCGGTCGCCGCCGTGGCCGCGGGGGCAGAGACGACCACAACGGCCGTGCTCATTAATAGGGCTGCGGATACGGAACCGACCCGCGCGGTACGTGCGTGACGAGGCCGGGACGGACGGGATTGATTCATGACTCTGCTCCTTGTGTTCATTAAGCGCGTACCGGATGCGAGGCATTGAACGGCTGCGCGGCTTAATCACGCTCGAGTCGGACAGGGCAGGTGCACCAGTCGATCGGACGCGGGCCACGGCCGGAAACCATGTCGAGGTGTCGCACTGCGTGGCACGCTGGTCGCTGTGCGGCAGACGGACGTTCACTTTGTTGTGCGTGTTCGAGTCACTCGTGTTCGCTAGCCCGTGTACCGTAAACATTGCGTCCATAAGAAGGAAGACGTGAGACGTCAATCGTGACCGTCGCGAGTGGACATCTGTAGCCGGACTGTGACGATCAACCAGAACCTTGCCGCGCAACATTTCCGATGTGCATCTGGGCAATGGGCAACTGCGAATGAAAGGTGCTCCCTCTCGATGTTCGATGTGGTAGTACGCCGCCGGGTTTATTATCTCGGTGAAGATTCGCCCGGGGCTGACCTAGTTCGTGCCAGCCAGCGTGCGTGCGCGGTTGCGCTTACATCGGTCACTGTGAAGCACCTTGGTGATCGGCTGAGGCGTGGCCACCGGGCGAACAGGCCGTCCATCTCGACAGCGGTCGGCGTGATCCGCAGCGCGGCAGCCTTGTCACACCGCGGCCGGTTCATGTCGTCGATCGGGTACTCGACCGGGCCGGTCAGCTGGTGAGCCACCCGTCCGGGACCACGTCCGGACGTGACCGCAGGGGCTCTGCGTGGTCTGGGACGGTGCTTGAGGAAACCGCGATTGCCACCTCCGCGCCGCGAATGGCGGCGGCCATGAGATAGCAGCGCACCAGCGACAGCGCGGACTCCACCCAAAACTGTTCGGCGCCGCTGGCGTCCAGCAATTCCCGTGCGCGCTGGTGTGCTGTCTGCGCGTGGATGCAGGCGATGGGCACTGTGCCCGCCGGAGTTTCGTCGTGGTCCGAACGCATGTCATCCATGGTGGAGTTCAACCCCTGGGCTGGTTCGCCGGGCGAACTCGTGGAGGCCGTCGAGCCGGTTCGCGCTGGGGTGCCGCAGCAGGGTGGACGTCATCGCGGCGGTCGGTTTGCGGTAGCGGACTTCGTCGGAGGAGGCGTGTTCGGCGGCGAGCAGCGCGCGGTAGCACTGTTCGGGTTTGCCCAGTTGGTGAAAGGTGCGGGCGACGTCGACCCAGTAGCGGGCGCGGCGTTCGGCGCTGGGGTTGCCGGTGGGGTTGATGCGGCGGGCGTGGTCGATCGCTGCGCCGGCGTCGCCCATGACGCGGGCGATGCTGAGTTGGTAGAGCCCGACGCCGGTCGGCCCGAAGCTGGTGTAGCGGTGGTTCCCGTCGGTACCGAGGCGGGTGGCGGCGTCGACGGCTTCGGCGATGTAGGTGTGGGCGGTGTCGCGGTCGCCGTCGACCGCGGCGGTGTAGGCGGCGGTCTCCATCAGCGAGCCGTACACCGACAGCTGGTCGGGGGTGCGCAGCATGGGCTGGAGGGCGCGGGCGGTGTCGATCACCATGTGCCGGGCGGTGTCGGTGTACCCGGCGCGGCGCAGCACGATCGCCCAGACCCGGCGTGCGGTGGCTTGGGTGAGCAGGTCACCGCTGGCGTCGGCGGCCTGGGTGGCGCGGTCGGCGACGGTCCAGGCGAGCCGGTCGCGTCCTGTTTTGATCGCGAGATCGGTGGTCAGGGTGTAGAGCTCGGCGAGCTGAGCCTGGGCGGCGGTGGCGTCGTCGCCGGGGCGGGGGTCGATGCGCGTCGCGGACGCGGCGGAGATCAGGGCGGGGAGCGCGGTGGCGACTTCGGCGTACCGGCCGCGGGCGAACACACCCCGGGCGACGGCCACCGCCTGCCGGAGCCGCGCCACCTCGACAGGAGTGCCTGTGGTCAGCGGCGGGGACAGCAGCGTGCGTTCCAACGCGGAGATCGGGTCGGCTGTCGCGGCGGCGGCCGGGTTCGCGGGGTGCCGAGGATCGCGCTGCCCGCGAGGGCGCTCATCCCGGCGAGTAGGGTGCGGCGACGCATCGGGTCGTACTCCTCCCGCACCGGGATCGGGTCGCCGCTCACCCTAGGGCGTGGCGGGCTCGCGGGCCGGGCGGACACCCCGGCGCGGTGAACGGGAGTCAGCCCGAACACTTCCGGGGGAAGGAACAGTTCCTGGGCCAGGGTGTGCAGGGTGTCGACGTCGCGCAGCGTGGTGCTGCCGGTTTCCCAGCGGGAGATCTGGCTGCGGGAGCAGCCGCAGCGCCGGGCGAGTTCGGCCTGATCCCACCCGGCGGCGGTCCGGGCGATCCGCACGATCTCGCCGGGGGTGTGGTGCTGGGCCATCAGAGCTACGACGACCTCGCGGCGCGCGGTCGAAGCCATCGGCCCCCCCGGGATGTGTCCGGCTCAGCCGTCCCACCGTAACCAATTTTCGGGGCCGTCAACCGAATGTGCAGACTCTGCACACCGGGTGCGGGAGCGGAACATTCTCTGCTGGTCGCGGCACGACAGCGATTGGGTGAAGGGGACTTGGTGATCCGTATCGAGGAGGCCTGCCGCGATGTTCCCGTCGACATTCCGTGTTCCCGTCGCTCCGAGCCTGGCCAGCACCCTGGCCGAGTACGACCTCGTCATGGACGGTCACACCTGGGCCGAACCCGAGGTGACCCGTGTCCGGAAGGTCCTCCGTGCGGCCGGCGCCGCGCTGGTGCACCGGCTCGCCGACCGGCTCGCGCTCGATGGCTGCGTCGTCGCGGCGCTTCCGTCGGAACTGTCCGACGACCTGCTGCACCGCGCGGCCGCCGGAGTCGTGGCCGCTGCCGGGACGCCGTTCTGCCCGATCGGTGGCGGGCGCGCGCTGTGGCTCGACGGCACCGGACAGACCGGTCTCGACGACGGACCGACGCGCGATCTGGGTATCGAGTTGCCGGACGTGACGGCGCCGCCGGACTACGCCAGTCTGCTGCGGCTCGGCCCCGGCCCAGCGGGTGGCGGGCAGGTGGTCGTCGCTGATCTGCGGTCGGCCGCGGTCCTGCTCGCCAACGAGGATCGCGACGTCCTGCGCCGTCCGGTGTTCGGCAAGGACCGCTCCGGACACGTTCGCGGGGTCGGCGGCCCGATGTTGCCGTTCCCTGTCCTCGAGGACGGCCCGCCCGGGATGTCCTGGATCCGGTGGAGCGGGACGTTGCCGACGACCGCAACGCGGGGCACCGCCCGGCACTCGAACGCTTCGCCTCGCTGCTGGGGCTCACCGCGCGGCGGGTGAGTGTGCGGCGCGGGGACCTGCTGATCGCCGATCAGCGCCGGGTCGCGCACTCCCGCACCGCACCGGCGGCCAGGACGGCGCCGTGCCATCAGCGCGGTGGTGGTCCCAGGGCATGGCGCGGTTCGACGCGGCCGCCCCGGTTCAGCAGGTACTGCGCTCGCGGAGCGCGGCGTGACCGGGCGGGACGTGGCCGACGTCGCGGTGATCGGTACCGGGGTCGTCGGGCTGGCAGCCGCGCACGCCCTGCTCGCCCGTGGTCTCACGGTCACCGTGCTCGGTCCGCGCCCTGCCGGGGCGGCGGGGCAGGGGAGTGCGCCGGCGGGAGCGATGTTGTCTCCGTTCTCCGAAGTCGACGCGAGCCAGCCCGAGGCGCGGGTTGAGTTGGAAGTCGGCCAGCGGCTGAAGGCCTTCGCACGGTATCCGGCGTGGCTGGACGAGCTCGCCGCCGCGTCCAGGCAGCCACCGATCCCGCTGGTCCCGGGGACGTGGGTCGTGGCCACCGCCGCCGAACGCGACGACCTGGCCGCGATCGCGCGAGCCGCGCACGGCGCGACGCACCCGGCCGAGCCGCACCACAGCACCGACCACACCGGCCTGGCGCAGGGAGCCGAATCGGCGGCCGCGCTGTGGTTGCCGACCGAGCCGAGCCTCGACATCACCCGCCTCCTACTGTTTCGCCTGCCGCGTTCCCGGACGCCGAGCGCCAGTGACGGTTCCTCTCGGCGTCGCCCTTGCCCACCACGCACTCGGCAACCCCGAATCCGCCTACGCCACCCTCCGCGAAGTCCACTGCCGCGCACCCGGGCAAGTCCTCACCCGCGCCGCCGCTCGCGACCTGATCACCGACCTTCGCGATCAGAACATGGGCACGCTCCCGGACATCTCCCACTTCGCTCTACGGACCCGCACCGTGGACAGGCCCACCTCGTCTGGGATCTGCGCCGTTGGGACGAGCAGGTCCGTAGGCGTGGAGTCAGACGCTGGCACTACCCCGCGGTGAGTGTGGGGCTCAGCGAGGCGCGGACGGCGCGCGAGACTCTGGTAGCGCCGGTCGAGCGTGCTGCGATCTAGGTAGTGCCCCGGCAGCCTCTCCCTTTCGCTGTCGGGCCATTGAAGACTTCCCTGGTCCCTCCGGTTTACGTGGGCTTGTGGCGGACCGGCGATCTGCGTCGGCGTGAACGCCTCCACGAGCACGGCCCGTGTCGGCCACACCCTCAGCCAGAAGGGGCCCCGCGCCGTCACGGTGTCAAACGGGTTCGTTCGACTCGGGGTGAACGAGACCGCTTCACAGCTCGGCGTCGTCGAGTGGGAATTGGATTTGGTCCCATTGTCGGCGTAGTGAGAGCAGGGCGCTCCGGTTGATCACCGTGACTTCGGTGTTGCCGCTTTCCGGATTCCGGTCGATCATCCCTTGTGATTCCATGAAGGTGAGTGATCTGCGGAGTCGATAGGTGGCGTAGGAGCCCTTCTGCCTGCTCGCTGCGGCCTTCGCGGCGGCTGATTTCAGCAGGTCCGGGGTTCGTGGGTTCCACAGTTCGACGAGCTGGCTGCGGTCGCAGGTCGGCGACGTCGACGTTTTCGCCGGTGACGTGTGAGCCTTGGTACTGGATGAAGCTGTTCTTGAGGTGCCGGGCGGCTGTTCGGCGGCCTCGTTCGGCGGCCACCGCGTCTACGAGCCGGTAGCCGGCGTCGTCCGCGGTGGGCCAGGGGAGCAGCCTCAGGCGAGCCCAGAGGGCGGTGTCGGCCAGGGATTCCTCTCCGGTGTGAGCCTGGCGGTGGTCGTCGACGGCGATCGCCAGGGCCAGCAGCGCGGACCGCAACGAGTCCGCGACGCTGTCGTGGTGGACTTGGCGGAGGCGGTCGGCGGTCTCAGGTCAAGGTATTGGTGCAAGACGGTGTTGAACCGGCTCGCGCGTTTACGCCAGGTCGTGAACTGGCGATAGTGATCGGCGTACTCGGCAGCGGTGATGAGCCCGGCGTAGCGCTGGTGTTCAGCGAGCTTGATCGCGTCGCGTTCCCGGACGGACCTCTCGCCCGCCTTGGCGTCGAAGGCCTTGAGCGCGCGATAGGTCTGCAAGACGCGATCGTCGGCCAGCAGGGCTTCCCAATTGCCTCGTTGGGACAGGCTTAACGCTTCGCGGATGTAGCTCAGGGCGGCTTTGTCATCGGTCGGGCCGTAGGGAAGAGGTTTCGACATGGGAGCTCTCAGGGGTAGCGGGTTCAAGTACTCGGATGAGGTGAGTTTCTGCGGGACGCGGCAGGTTTTGGCGTGGTGCGGAGTGTCGACCCGTCCTTGGCCGTGGTCGGGGCGTCGGCCTCGCGGTCAGGTCTCTGGTGGAGGTCTAGTCATGGTGATGGCATTCGGGGCAGAGCTGAGCGTGCGGCGGGATGGGTGCGTCGACGAGGCCGACGCGTACGCATCGGGTCATGACGGCGGTGTACTCGCCGGACCAGGTCGGCAGGGGCTTCTCATCGATTTTGTGCACGAGATGCGGCGACGTGAGGCCGGCGCACGGCTGGCCTGGTACGGCTTCCGCTAGATGTGGCATGCCGCCTGGTACGGGTGGCAGGTCTTGGTCTAACGGTGGACAGAACGCCGGAGCCACATCAAGAACGGATTCACGTGGCCTGGAAGGCGGTGGGCGCAGCGGGTGCACGGTCGCCAGCCGGGGTGTTCCGGCTCGCGCCGGATGGCGGCTCGCGGCCACTGTGGTGCCGGACCCTGTTTGCTTTCTGCGCCCGGGGGGACGGATCTGCACTCCATCGGCGACCAAGAGGGCACGGACAGTCCGGACGGACAGGCGATAGCTGCCCGCGAGGCCTTGCAGGGAGGCGCCCGCCTGGTAGCGGACGGTCAGCCCTGGCGGGGGAAGCCGCCTGCGCGGTGGTCGTGTGGTGGCGGTCCGGCTGCCCATTACCGATCGTGGGCGGTAGGGACGCGCGCGGCGGCGACATGAACGAAGGGATCGTGCGGGCGGCCCGGGACAGCGTCGGAGCCCGTTGCCCAGCTGCGCCGGACGAGCCTCTGAGCCGCGCTGGGTACCTCGATGTGAGGGAAGTCCCGTATCGGCCACCGTAGGCCGGTGGCTGGTGGTGTTCTGGTGGCGTCGTTCATGGGTTTTGGTGTCCCGGAAGGTGAATGTCGCGCCGGGCCCTGGGGGTACCGCGCCCACGGGTGGAAGGGCGCGGCGCCTCCAGGCTTGGGGTTAGGTGGCGTTGCCGGTGCGGGCGACGTGGTAGATCCAGTCCCGGAGATCCGGTGAGCTGGTGTAGACGTCGGGCGTGGTCCCGCAGAACTGGGGGTCGGCGGAGCGGCTGGCGTTGCCGATGAGCTGGGGCACGCCGTCGATGGTGGCCAGGGCGGCTGTGCCGGAGTCGCCGTAGCAGCTGCCGTCGGTCCCCGACGGGTTGCCGGCGCAGACCTCACCGGCGGACAGCCCGGCGTCGGCGCACCGCGACGGCGAGGCGATCCGGGTCTCGAGCTGCTGCAGACGCCTCGGCAGGCCGGAGCGCGTGCTGTCGGGCTCGGTCACGCCCCAGCCGTACACGGTGACGCTGTCGCCTCGGCGGGCGGTGGTGCGCGCGAGCTGCACGGTCGGCTGCTGGAGCAGGTGGTCGAGCTTGAGCATGGCGGCGTCGTACACCTTGCTCTTCGGCGCGCCGTCTCCCCATTTCCAGCCGGGGTGGACCACGACCTTGTTCACGGTCGCGGTCTCTCCGCCGAAGAGCCGGTCGAGGCTGCCGGTTCGGATGTGGAACTGCTTGTCCGCGGTCGGGATCGGCGCGGGGTCAGCGTTGAATCGCCCGATCAGCGACGACCTGGCCGAACTCGCGGGTGGGTCAGTGACGCAGTGCGCGGCGGTGACCACCCAGCCTCGGAACACCAGCGCCGCGCCGCAGGTGTGGTAGTCGATGTACTGCTCGCCGTGCTCGGGCGCGTCGTACTGCAGTGAGGTGATCCCCGGCGGTGTGGTCGGGGCCGGGTGACCGCCGATGATCATCGGTTCGACCGGCGGCGGTGGTGTGGCCCCTACGGCTGTCGCCGTGGGGGCGGTCAGTGCGGCGGCGATGCTTACCACTACCGCTGCTGTGAACGACAAGGTCTTTCTGTTCACGAAGTTGTCTTTCCCGTCTGAGAAAAGTGGGCTGAACTGTCTACAAGGAGCCACCAACAACGGAGCACGGGCGGCCCGCGTCCGGGGTGGGCGACGTGCCTCGGCGGAAGGCTCACCTAGCTGGCCGCCTGCCGCGCGGAGACAACACGCAGCGTGGAAGGCGTGGCCGGCGCCAGCGGGCCAGTCGGCACGGGACGTCGGGATTGCTATCGCTGCCGCACGACCCGAAGACCACACAGGTGGCAATCTCCTCCGGGTCGAGGACGCGTGCCTGGTGCTCCAGCTGATCAAGCACAGCGGGAAAGACGCCGCTGTGCACACCGATCACGACCTGCGCACTGCGATGCTGGCCGCAGCCGATCACCGTGCCACACGAGTGGAACGTGGCGATCCAGTAGGTGCCGTCGTGGGCGAGCTCGCATTCGAGCTCGATCAGGTTGGCATCCAGCGGGGTGAGACGACGGTTGTCGGTGTCGAGCGCGCCTTGGAAACTCGCGGGGTAGAAGAGGTTGGCGCTGGTGTCCGAGCCGCGGTCGAGGATCGTCCAGCCGCGCCGACGGAAGAAGGAAAGCAACGGATCCATAGTCCCGTCGTCGGACTCCGGTTGTTCATGTCGGCCGTTCCCGACGATGCGTCGGATGCGACTGCGGGCAGTGGCACGGAACTGGAACATGTCGTTGAGGTCCTTTCCCCGGAGGGGACCCGAGGTCGGCGGCGACAGGTCCGGGGTCTGGTCGCCTACCGCTGTGCGTGCGGGCCTGAATCGATGGCAGTGGTATTCGCGTCGTTCGACGCGTCAGGATCAGCAGCGCGGTGTATATACGGTCGAGACCGAGGGCTTGGCCTTTGTCGCGCATGCGGCGTGAGAACGCGGGGCAGTCGCAGCGTCGGCTGGTCGCGATTTGTGGTAGCGGGTTGGCCGTCGCGGTCGTGCACGGGCCAGGCCGGGCGGGGTTGCTGGCGCTCGGTGGCCACGCGGGCGGTGATACTCGCTACCGAGTCCGGGCGGGCTCGCCAACGCCGACGTCGCCGGTGAGCGCGGGCTCGCACGACGAGCACTGTGCCAGTCAACAGCAGGACAGCGCCGAGGCCGACGAGCAAGGTCGGGTTCATCGCCGGGTCGGCTGCTGTGGGCCATCAGGCGCTCGTCCGTTTGTCGGGTCCGTGATGTTCGAGGTCTCGTCCTGGGGCGGTCTGAGAGGTGCCAGGGCCACAGTGCTGGGCGGTGCACCCGGTCTTCGCGGCGTTGCCCACGTGGGCTTCCAATACGAGACAAGGGATTTGAGGCAACGTTCTTCCTCACAGGAAGTCGTGGTTCAGAAGGTTCCGCACCCGTGCGCGTTGGGCCTGGAACTTGTCGGGTCGGGCGATGCGGCGCTGCCACAGCACGCTGAGCCAGCGGAGTGCGACGGTGCGCTGGGCGGCAAGAAACCGTCGGCGGCTGTCCTCGTCATGGACGCGGAGGTCTGGCAGCAAGGAGATCCACCGGGCGTCATCGATGGCACGGGCGCTGGGATGCTCGATGATGTCCGCGGCGTCGTAGGCGGCTTCGCTGTAGCCGGCGAACTCCCAGTCGGCTACTCGGGCTCTGGTTCCGTCCCAGAGCCAATTCCACAGGTTGGGGTCGCCTCGGGAGAAGGTTCTTGGTGCCGGGTCGAGGAGTGTCGCGGCGGCACCGCACTCACTCCACGCGTCCAGCAGCAGGCGCATGTCGTAGGTGTGCGGGTCGTCGGCGTGATCGTCGAGTTGGCCGGACCACGTGCCCATGAGCTGATGCACGATGTCCTTCGCAGCACCAACTCGTGGGGTGTCTGTGAACGGCCCCACCGGGAGTCTGCGCAGTTCGGCGAGAACACCGACCACTGCGCGCAGTGCGCTGACCGGTTCGTCGAGTTCGGGCATCTTCTGACCGGGCAGCATGGTCGTGGCGACCGCCGGGAGTTCCGGGTTGGGGTCATGCCACAGCGGTTGTGGTGCCGCCGTGATTCCTGAGTCAGCGAGATGGAGCAGAGCCCGATACTCGCGGATGGCTCGCTCACGGTTGCCGGAGGAGTACAGCTTGAGGCAGATCTCACCGTCCGGGCCGTCCCAGGCAAAGGTCCGATTCTGGCGGCCTCCGGCCAGTCGGCGAAGCCGAAGGCCCGGCAGGTCGTCGTCCAGCATGCTCGGACTGTGCCGCCGGAAGATGCGTAACTCTGCGAGTAGCGCGGAGGGTAGTGACGTGGCTTGCAACAAAGGATTACCTCAGTGTTCTTGACAACGGGCCGGGAGGGCCACCGCCGCGTGTTGTGTTCCGCGGTGGGCGTCTCTACGTGATGGCAGGGCTGGAATTTGGCGCGTCGCCCCTGGAGGTGGAGCCGGTGCCGTCCGGTGGCGCGTCCGGGACACTGTCGCGGCTGGTCTGGTCGCGGCCGGGCCAGAACCGGGTGCCCCATAGAGGTTGCAGGAGGGGCATGAGGTCATCGCGTAGTCCTGGGCTGGTGGCGATGGCGCAACGGGAACGCACGGAATGTGGGCTGGTGTCGGAGTCGAGAACGAGGGCTCCGGCCTCACGGGCGAGCACGGCTCCGGCTGCGGTGTCCCAGGTGCGGTTGCCGAGCAGGACGCAGGCGTCGAGGGTTCCGTCGGCCACCCATACCAAGTCGAGCGCGGAGGAACCAAACCGGCGAAGTCCCTGTGCACGTGCGGTAATGGCGTGGTCCAGGGACGCGCACAGGACGTCACGCAAGCCCGCGTCATCGCCGCTGCCGTAGTCATTGAACCCGATCAGGGCTGTGTCGAGCCGGTCGGTGCTCGAGGCGGTGATCGGTTCGTCGTCACGGAATGCTCCATGGCCTTCGGTTGCCGAGTATCGGTGCCCGAGGAACGGTAAAGCGGTGACCCCGAGCACTGGTTGCTCGTGGTGGACGAGGCCGAGAGCGATCGCGCAGAGCGGGTTGCCGTGCTGGTGGTTAATCGTGCCGTCGATGGGATCGAGGACCCAGTAAGTGTCACGGTTTCCGATCGCACCTGTCTCCTCGCCGAGAAACCCGATCTCGGTACCGTCTCCGCTGGTCAAGCACTGACGTATGAGTTGTTCGACGGTGTCGTCGACCTCGGACACAGGGTCGCGGTCGCCCTTGTAGCGGATCTGGCGTGGAGGATGACGAAGGACATGCTCCACTGCGAGATCCATCGCGGCGTGGGCCGCGGCGAGTGCGGACGTATGGCCAGGTCGCTGCGGGCCGACAGACAGGCTGCTGGGTTGGCTCACCGGAGCCCCCTGTCGTTGGAACGATGGCAGGGGGTGATGCGCGGTGTCGTGCGCGAAGTCCGGATCAGTGAGCCCGGAGGTGGTGAGATCAGCGGCCACGACTGTTCTCCCACAACAGAGTGTGCAGCCGGGTAGATAGGTTCCACCGGCGCGCCAGCACCGGATCGGCCAGCAGCCGCATCCGCTCCAGGACAGTGGAGCTGTCCGTGCCCTCCGGCATGATCCAGACCGGATGAAGGTCGTAGGTGCCGACCAGTTCCTGGACCTCGTCCAAGTCGTCGACCTGCTGGACGACGAACTTCCACACGGCCTTCCCCGAGCCGGCGAGGTCGCGCAGCACCGCGGGACGGATGCGTTGATGGCGACGCAGCCCCGAATGGGCCAGCTTCGGCGAGACGTTAAACCGTGTCACCGCCGAGGTGAGCACGTCCGTAGGCGCGATAGTGCCGGAAGTCTCGATCTCGACATTGGTGACGAGCTCGCGCTCTCGGATCGCGCACAGCAGCCGCTCCAGGGCACACAGTTGCAGCAACGGTTCGCCGCCCGTGATCACCAGCAGATCGGCCGGAGTAGAGGCAAGCCAGGACAGGATGTCGTCGGTCGAGAGAATTCGCTGCTCGGCGGCGAGGTCATACCGGGCTGGGTCATGGGTTTGCGGCGTATCGCACCAGGTACAGGACAGGTGACAGCCGAACAGGCGGATGAAGTGTGCGTACCGGCCTGTGCTGGGGCCCTCGCCTTGAAAGGTCGGGCCGAACGTTTCGTTGACCACGAGATCGCGGTCTACATCGGACACAGTGGGTGGCTTCACGACGCGGCCGCCGGGCCGTAGGTCGCGGTGTTGAGGTGCGTTTCACGGACGAACACCCGGCCGACACGGGCTTCGGGAGCGCACGGCAGCGCGATGAGCACGGACTGGCTCACTCGTCGCAGCAACACCGCGACCGCTTCGACGGTCGGCCAAGGCAAATCAGTGGCCAGCAGTTCCGCATCGTCGACCGTCTCACAGCTATGTGCGCCGAAGCGGAAGACTTTGGACCCCGCGGTGTAAAGGTGCACAGCGAGCGGATCCCGGACGCCGAGCATGGTGCCATGATCGAGGTGGGCGTCGATCCACCGCCGGACTCCGGTTTTGAGGACGCCGAACTCCACAACGGTCCCGTCGGTACTCAAGGCGGGAGCGACCACGGACACCGTGACCCGCCAGGAATGCCCATGCAAGCTGGTGCACTTGCCTTGCAAATGCGGTAGCCGGTGCGCGGTTTCGAAGGTGTGCTCGATACAGATCTGGTGACTTGCCGGCGCGGAATCGGCCATCGTGCGGTTCGCCGAGTGGCTGGTGGTCTGTCCGCCTATCTCCGTGTCGTACATCGCGAGTGCCAAAGTCCTTTCACCGCGAACGCGGGCCGCGCGCGTCTCTCCAGAGGGGCAATAGGTGTGGTCTGCGGCAGAAGGTCGAGGGGCAGGAGATGCCTTCCGCCGCACACCACGGCTCAGTCAACGCCGGGTGATCAGCGTGATCCAGAGCGTGAGTACGTCGTTAATGGGGCGTACATGAGGCGTCGTCCGCCCTGACCAGGGAATGGGCGTGGCGCCATGGGGCCAGCCGAAGGCACGGGGTTCACCGGGTCGGGCGCGAAATACGGTCCGGTGGGTGAAATCGGTCAGCAGTAGCTGCGGGAACAGCCGGCCACTGCGCTCCCGCCACGACATACGGTGCGGTGGAACTGGTGCGTATACGCGGCGGCGATGCGACGCCGCCCCTTGACCTGCGCGGATTCTTCTCGAAGGTGGTGGTCCGAATGGATGTAGCTTGTCGAGCGGGTGATCGGCCTTGACTCGCAGCCGGTTATCGTTGCAGGCGACCGATAAGGCAAGGTGACGAACATGGGTATCCAGCGAACAGCCTTTGCGGCTCGGCGCGAGGCCCTCGGCTTCACCCAGGAAACCTTCGCCCGGCCGCTCAAGGTAGAACTCTCAACGGTCGGGCGCTGGGAGCGCGGAACACTGACGCCGCACCCCTGGAGACGTCCTCGCATAGCTGAGTTGCTTCAGGTAACTCTCGTCGAACTTGATGTCCTCCTGAACCCAGCAGAGGCAAAGCCTGTCGCCAGGCCACCCTCGGCGACGCGGCGCGAGGTCATGGTGGACGCAGCCCTTGCTACCGGCGGGATCGCCGTCGGCCATGTCCTAGACACCCGTAGTGAGGAACCGCTGCGGTATCAAATGGACCATGGCTTTGCCGCAGCTGAGCTGGCGCGCGTAGCGGCAGAGAAAGCTGAGGACACCTTCGGTCTCGCCGCGGCGGCGTATCAACGGGCTTGCGCTCTGCTGCGCACGAGCAGCGAGAAGGATTCCGCGCAGACTAAGGACGCCGAAGAGGTAGCGGTCTCCGCCGCCACCGCCCTGCGAGGTCAGGACCCGCAGAGCGTGACGTGGCGGGGCGCCTTGACCCTGATTGCTTCAGTCATTGCCGCGCGCCGCGCTGACGATGCCGAAGCGAGTGAACGGCTCGACCACGCTGATGAACTCGCGCAGTGGCTCGGCGTTGACGGAAATATCGGGTGGACTGCGTTCGGTCCGTCGAACGTGCTGATCCATCGCACGTCGGTGGCGGTCACTCTGAACGACCCCCGTGGCACGCTCGCGACGGCAGAGCAACTGGACATCAGTGCACTATCGGCTGGTCTGAACGGCCGCCAGGCTCAGTTCCATTTGGACAGCGCGTGGGCGCATACGCAGCTCGCAGAGGACTCACAGGCAGTGATCCACCTGCTAGAGACCGAGCGTGTGGCTCCCGAGCTGGTCCGAAGCAACCCAAACGCACGATCGCTGATCGCGGATTTACTGGCCCGCGAGCGCCGCCAACAGGGGCCAGCCTTGCGTGGTCTCGCATTGCGAGCCGGAGTCGCGGTGTGAGCCCAGAACCGCGTTGTCTTTACCTGGTGACCTCGGCTGCGCCGCCAGTGCTGCGGCTCGGCAGCCACGGGATGCGTGACACGGGTACACTCGCGGCCGCCCCGCCAGAAGGAGAAGTCACTTCCGCCGGCCGACGCTGTTCTGGTCGCGCCACTGACCTTTAACTCGATGAACAAATGGGCAGCGGGTATCAGCGATACGTTCGCGTTGGGGGTGCTTAACGAGATACTCGGCGATGAAGCCCCCATCGTCGCGGCCCCGTGTGTCAAGCCCGTTCTTCGTCGGCATCCTGTGTACGCGGACAGCGTCGCTCGGCTTACGAAGGCCGGTGTGACGCTGCTCGACCCGGACACGATCACCACCCGCGCAGAGGACGGCCTGGCCACCTTCGACTGGTCGTACGTCATCTCCGCCCTTCGCCGCGCGGTCACGTCCGATGTGGATAGATGGCCGAGTATCTCGTAGCGAGATAGGACACCCTTTTCGCAGTGCACAACGTTGCTCGCTGCCCATCGTGTACCGATGGGCCACCATCGTCGAGAACCCATTCGCGACTGCGAGCGGCAATGGCACGTGTGCCAACAGTGTGGTGTGTCTGATTGGGTTTGTTCGTCTGGTGCGACCGCGTTTGTCGGTGACAACCAACCGCACCCGATTTCTGGCTTGTACGGTGGGCACATTCCTGCCTTTCCGCGATCATTGCCATCCCGTGGCTGGGGCCAGGTGGCTTCGTTGCCAATCGATGGGCCACCAGCGGCAGGTGCTCTACCGCGAGAACATGTTCCAATCCGGCGAGCTTGACTTGTCATCGAGAAGACATCACGTCTTAGTGCGAATCGCCCTTGACAACGATCCCGAAACCCTGAACTCGCTCAGGCGGCGCTGCACAGATTCTCGCAAGATGTCAACAGTTGAGCGACGCACTGAGGTGAGTCCTGCAGGTAGCGCCCATCTTGCAGACCTGGGATGGGCAGGGCGGGCGGCTGTCGTGGTGATTGGGGTCAGGGCATGGGGTGAGCGGTATCGGCAAGGCTGGTTCCGCGGGGTGTGACATTCTGCTTTGGGCGCGGTGCTGCTCGTGTCGCCGCGTGCCTTGTGGTAGCCAGCGGTGAAAGCGGCCTCACTGTGCAGGTGCGGGTGTCAGCTTTTGGTTGGCTGGTGGCGTTTATTCGTAGTGTCGCGCGAATTCATCTGGGCCGTAGACGAGCTCAGGTTCCAGCTGGGACGCAGTAGGCCATGCTTGGATGAGATGATGCTCGACAGGGGATGGGTCGAATTCAGGGCGCGCTAAGGCAGAAGCCCTATTCCGGGCCGAGATGCGTATTCTGATCCAGCCGGGGGCAACCTCGAAGCGCTGCGGTCCACTGCTGCTGTAGAGGTCTTGCACGGTGAGGTGCCCGGCGGGACAGTCAAGCGTCTTTTCTGCTGCCATATCCCAGCTCTGGTCTATTTCTGCGGGCGCTTGCCCGAGAGCTTGGATGGTCAGTCGGACCTTACCGTACTGGGTGCCGCAGAGAACAGCGATCCAGTTATCTTCACCGACGAATAATCCGAATTGGGAGTCAGGCCACTCGTTATCGATTCCAGGGGAAGCGCGAATGTGGTACTGGCCGTCCTGGACGGGAAATTCCAGTACCACACTCTCGTTCGCGTCAGCCATTTCTGGCTAGCTCCTCAAGTTCCTACCAGGCTCGTGATCCGTCTTTCTTGATAGCCTGGACGTAGAACTCATCTGTGTCAAGAACGCGATAGTAGTCGAAGTAGGCGGCGGTCAGGCCCCCCTGCGAGCTGTTCGCCTCGGCGGGAACAGTGCGAGTGGAACGATCGCCGGGAGCGGCGCCGTTGCCGCCTTGGTAGGACGAGGCCAGGGGGTACTCGTCGCAGGATGGGGCTGGGCTGCCCCCGCAAGCGACGCGACGGTTGGCCTCGATCTTGGTCAAGTCGGTCAGTCTGGTCAGGGGTTTTCCTGCGTAAGGGCGTCCCCAGTGGCTGGGGAGGGTGCGGATCGCGTCGTAGACGTGGTCGGCGACAGGTCCGACTTTTTCGTTGTCGATGGCACTGTACATGACGAACGCGAGGCCTTTGTCATCGACGCAACCGGAGCCGTATCGGTTCGACTCGGCATTGTCACACCGGCCCCAGAGAGTGTTGCCGTAGTGGTCAGCGATCGTCACCGGGTTCGCCGGCGTGGTCAATTCGAGAGCCGAGCCGAGGTTCCCGGTGATGGGAAGCACCTGGTTATTGGTCATGGACGCTGAATACTGGGTGTACCACTTGGTCACCTTCGCCTTCGGAGGCAACGCCACCGGCTCGTTCTCGTCATTGGAGCCTGACAGGCGCGATGTCGTGCACTTGTCTTGGTGGCCGAAGCACCCGGTCCACGAGTTTCCGGAAGTCCCTCCTTGGAGGGTTCCCCAGGTCTTGGTGACCGTGACTTCGACGTCCAAGTCCCACGCTGGTGTGGACCCCTGTCCTTCCTCGAAGTCGACCGACGACTTGATGTTGAGGTCCACGGTTCCGATGGGCGTCTTGACACCGTTGACTTCTCGGTAGTGCGTCACGGTCCAGTTCCGGTCGGAGCAGGAGATCGCCCGTGTCGGGTTTGAGACGCCGAGCAGGCATGCGGGGGAGATCGCCTGCGGTGACGCGTCGCCGCCGGAACGACGCGCCGTCAGTGACGCTGACGCTGGATCCTCGCCCACGGGGACGGCGCTTGTCCGTAGCCCGCCGCTGCTCGTCACGACGGCGCACTCGTAATTGTCGGGTGTACCGAGGTTGGCCGCGCGCTGCGCGCACAGCTGTTCCTGTTGCTGCACCGACATTGTGGACCGATTCGCCTCGGCAGGCAGTGTGTCGGCGGAGGCTGGCGAGCTTAGCGCCACCGTGAAGCTAAAGGATGCTACGACAATAGCGCTTAGTAAGGCGACATGTCGAATAAGTTTAGGCAAAACAAACCCCTCTGTTTCGCAAGCTGATCGAAATAAAAAACAAAGACTCACTGGGAGCAAGTTTGAACACTGGCCGATAGCAAGGAGTCGCACAATGGTGCACGCTAGCGGTGCCGAATGTCGGTTCGACGACTCGTCGGCACGTGAACAATGTGACGTGCTGTGAATAAATTGCCCGCGGAAAAAAACATCCGCAGCCCAGAGCCCCGCGCACGGCACGGTACCGCTAGTGTAACTAGGTCTGGGCCCCAGCTTCCCCTTGGTTGAGGACTAACAATGCCTGTCTACCGAGGTGTGGAAGTCGTTGTCAAGGAAGTAGGGGAGGGCGGGTAGCTGCAGTCGAGATGTTGATGGATTCCGCAGGGTGCGACCCGCTGATCAACGGATATTTCATAGTCTTTTATGCGGCGGCGAACACGATGCGGGTCCTTGCGGGAGTACGCGGGTCGCGGAGTCGGACATCCGCTCGAGGACTTCGGCGGAGTCAGTTGAGACTGCTACGCCAACGAGTTGGCCCGCTACGGGATCACGGTGATGGTGGCCCGGAGGTACGCCGAATGTCGACAGGTCGAGAAGGCGGGTGTCGCGACCGCGATTAAGGGATGCGGTGGTACCACCCCGCCGGTTCCTGAAGTGACCTTGCGCTACTCTGGTGCTGTCGAGGCCCACACTTCACGTGCGGCGGACCTCGTCGTCGTCCACAAGCAGCGGTGCGGCCTCCGCGGGTCAGTACTTCCACAACCACGGACGCAATGGCGCTCCATCGTGCTGGACCTTCGCCGTAGCTGGGAGTTCGTGAAGTCAGGAAGACCTGATCGGGCCAACTGGCCCGATCGTCGAGTGTCCGTATGGCAACTGCGCGTGTGTCACGATGAGGTGCGGTCTGATCATATGGTGAGCGCGGCTGGGAGACGTCCGAGTATGGGCAGCGGTACGAAATTCTCCGCATGGCGCACACCGATCCGGCCTCCCCACAAGCGTGCGAGTGTCTCGGCCATCGGCCCGAAGTGGTCGGTGATCGGCTGGGATGGGTGTGCGCCGAGGGCACGCTGTTTTTGTTCGTAGGTATCGGTGATGTCGATGACGGTGTGCGCGGGAATGGCGCCGTCGAGGGCGAGGCTGTTGTAGGAGTCAGCGGTGTAGACCCGGCGTGGATGCCCTGTGGCGATGACGACGCCGGGCAGGGCAGCCACAAGGGTTTCGGCGAGCGCGCGGTGCTCGGCGTGGACGTCGCGCAGCGGGTGGGTGATGACAACCTCGGGCCGGACGGCGATCAGCAGTTCGCGCACCCTCGCCACAGTGGGCTGGTCGTACTGGTACAGCGTGGCCCCCAGGATCGCCGCTCCTGCCGCGGCTTCGGTGTCCCGTCCTGGTTCAGTGTGGCGCGGGACGGCGATGGTGACGGCGGCCCCGGAGGCGGAGCAGCGTGCGAGGGTTCCGCCGGCCCAGAGTTCGGCGTCGTCGGGGTGGGCCATCACGGTCAGCACGGACGCTGGAGCGGTGAACGGCACGAGGTTCACCAGAGTCCGAGTTTCTCGATGACGTCGGCGGGCCTGGGCAGGTCTCGCGTGGGAATGCTGGTCGGCTGGTGTGGGAGCGGGAGGTCGGTGCGCATCCGGATGAGCTCGCGCCAGGCGAGTACCTGTTCCCAGGTCTCGGCGACCTTGGCGTTCCTCGCGCCGGTTAGCCGTCCGGAGTCCGGGAGCTGGTCGAGGTGTAGTCCGCCTGTCAGGAGTTTGGCCGCGGTGCCCTCTCCGATCCCTTTCACTCCAGGGATGTTGTCCGCGGGGTCGCCTTTGAGGGCGCAGAAGTCGGGCCACTGTGCGGGGGTGACGTTGTAGCGTTCGGTGACCTCGGCGGGGCCGATGTGCCGTCGGCCGCGTTTCCTGACGGTGTTGAGCGTGTGGACGTGCTCGTCGACGAGTTGGTAGAAGTCGCGGTCTCCGGACATGATCCAGACCCGGCGGCCGGGCTCGCGCTGGCGGGTGGTGGCGACAAGGGTGGCGATGACGTCGTCGGCTTCGGCGGTGTCGATCTCGATCCAGGCGATGCCATAGCCGGTCAGGGCTTGCTGGACGTGCGGGATCGCGCGCAGGGGTTTGAGGGCTGTCTCGTCGATGACGCGGTTGGCTTTGTAGTCGGCGTCGCTGTCCTTGCGGTCGGCGGCGCCGTGCTCGCCGTCGAACACGACGAGGACCTCCGGTGGTTCCGGTATCTCCTCGCGGATCGCGACGCGAAGCAGGGCGAAGAACCCGAACTCGGCGGTGAGGTCGCGGGTTTTGTCGCGGGAGAGGATCGCGGCGGGGAACCCGAACGCCGCGCGCCAGAGCAGGTTGTGACCGTCAATCAGGAGCAAAGGGACGCCAGCAGGCATCACCGCACCGCCTTTACGAATGTCTCGGCGACTGTGGTGGGCAGATAGTCCCGCGAGCGGTAGTACGCAGCCCTGGATAGGTGCGCGTAGCGTAGTGGATCTGCGAGGAGTTGTTCGGCGGCGCGCCAGAGACTGTGTTCGCCCCACGATCGGGGGACGATCACGCCGCCCGCGTCGTCGCCGGTGCCGACCAGGGCGGGCAGGTTACCGACGTCGAACGCGACGACCGGTGTCCCGACGCTCATGGCCTCCAGGGCGACCAGCCCGAAGGTCTCGCGCAGTGAGGGCACGATCACCACCGCGGCCTGCGCGAGCCAGGACGGCACCTGGTCCCAGTCGAGGCCGCCGCCGTGGACGGTGGCGAGTGTGAGGTGGGCCGCCGAGTAGCGGCACCGGTTCAGTTCGGCGGCCTGGCCGCCGACGATGGCCTCGAACCCGGCCTCGCCGACGATTACCTCGATCGTGCGGTCGACCAGTCGTCCGGCGTCGAGCAAGGCTCGGACGTTCTTCTCCGGCCCGAGCCGGGCCAGGATCCGGATCGGGCCGTGCTGTCGCAGCGCTTCCCGTCGCGAGTCGGATGGTGGTGCCGCATGGTGCAGCAGGGCGTTGGGCACGACTTGCCAGCGGTCGGTGTCGTAGCCGCGATCGCGCGCCTGGACGAGCACGGTCTGGGACGGTGCGATGACCAGGTCGGAGCGTTGCAGGGCGGGCTCGAGGTTTTGGTCGTGTCCGATGACGTGCATGGCCAGGACTGTGCGGGCCCGGCTGATCGGGGCGGCTCTGCCGAGGCCCCATAGGCCGTCGGTGTAGACGGCGACGTCGACCCGGTGTTCGCGGTAGACCTCGCAGAGTTCGGCGGCGAGCAGGGCGTCTTGGCCGTGGGTGCTGATCGCGGCGCGCAGTTCGTCGTCGTCGCAGGGGAAAGTGACGCCCACCGAACAGATCCGCAGCACGGTGTCGTCGGGGGTGTCGATGGGGGCGGCGGTCAGGATGAGGGCGCGGTGGCCGAGCAGGCGCAGGCCGTGCGCGAGGGCGGCGGTGGCGCGTTCGATCCCGGCCGGCGCGTTAGGGGTGTAGGAGGCCAGGACGAACGCGACGGTCAGCGGGAGCGGGTTAGGCACGGCGGAGGGCCTTCTTCGGCGGCGGCAACGGTGTTGTGTCCTGGTCGGCGGGTGGCTGTTCCCAGGGAAAGACGACCCAGTCGGAGACGGTCCAGATCGAGTAGTCCGGCAGTGTGGTCGCGCCGGTGTTGAGGCACAGGACCGCGGTCAGGATCTGGGCGTCCGGGTTGAGCAAGGGCGTGAGGTCGTCGCGGACGCGGCTGAGGGTCGCGCCGCTGCCGCAGATGTCGTCCACCACCAGCACACGGCCCTTGAGTTGTTGGCCGTTGAGGGCGCGGGTCAGCGGGTCGAGATCGAGGGACACGTTGCCGGTGGCTTGCTGGTAGGTGTCATCGCCGGTGTTGTGGCGGGCGCGGACGATGCGAGCGTTCATCCCCAGCGTGGTGGCGATGAGGTGGGCGGGCGAGACGCCGCCGTTGGCGATGCCGATGACGCGCTCGATCGATGGGTGATCACGTAGGATCGCGTCGGTCAGACGCGCGGTGGCGTCGCGGAGTGCCTCCGGTGTCACGCGCCAGATCTGGTGGTGCTCGAAGTCGCGGCGTGCTGTGGTCATTCGCGGTCTATTCCTTACAGGGTAGGGGAGATCGCGTCAGCGACTTGGTGGCTGCGGTCTTGTGCGGCCCGGAGGTCACGCAGGGCCCGCACGAGGTCGTACATGGTGGTTCTGGCAATGCAGGCCATCGCGGACAGCGCGTTGGCGTCGAGCTCTTCGACCGGAGTCCGCCCTGCCGGGGATTGCTGGGCGCGGACTCGCGCCCAGCGCTGGAGAGGCCGCAGCCTGGGATCGGTGGTGTGCACGAGTTCCAGGAGGTCGACCGTGATGCGAGTGTCGTAGTCACTGCTGAACGCGAGGGTGGTCGCGCGGCGAAGTAGCTCGTCTGGTTGCTTGTTCAGCGCGGCGCATACTTTGAGCAATCGCTCGACGGATATCCGGCGCGTGCCGAGTTCATAGCTGGCGAGAGTTTGCAAGGAGAGGTCATCGTCGTTGGTGCACATCGCGGCGCGCACCTGCTTGCGGGTCCAGCCGCGTTCTCTTCGCGCGGACCGCAGTATTTCGCCCAGGGCGTGCGCGAACTGGTCGAGCTGTTCGCTCGTCGGCGTGTTCATGGTCTGTCCTCCGTAATGCGGTGCGTGCGTGCGAGCTGAGCCGATTCGACGGGCGGTCTGCGGAGCTGTTCACGCTGAGCCGTCCCGAGCGGTCAGCGTGAGATCGCCGGCCGTGTGCAGGGGGCGGAGGGAGCTGATGGCGTGTGCGCCCGGCTGGTTGCGCCAGATTTGGCCGTCGGAGCGGACCACCGTGAAGCCTCCGGCCGCCTCGCGAGTACGCAGGCGTATGGGTACGGCTGCGGTGGTGCTGAGCTCGGTGAGGAGAGCGAGAGCGTCGTCATCGGTCAGCTGCTCGGCGTCGGCCAGCCCGGCGCCTTCCCCGATGGGAAGCATCTGCAGGAACGTCACCCCGCTCACTCCCAGGGTGGCGGCCAGGTCGACCATCGCTCGCATGCTGGCCCGAGCTGTGGAGCGCAGGAGCACGGTCTGAATCTGCGTGGGGATGCCTTGAGCGATCGCTGCGCGGATTCCGGCGATGGCGTAGTCGAAACTGCCTGCACCGCGCCACCGGTCATGGCGTTCGGCGTCCGGGCCGTCCAGGCTTACCCGTACGGCGTCCACACGGGTGGCCAGGGCTTCGGTGCGGCGGGCCAGGTGTGTTCCGTTGGTCGTCACACTGACCGCGCAGTCGCCCGCGACAAGCACGTCGATCAGCTCGGGCAAATCGCGCAGCAGCAGCGGTTCGCCGCCGGAGATGTCTACCCCCAGGACCGCGGACTCGGCGAGCAGGTTCGCGATGCGGGAGCGCTCGGCCCGGCCCAGTTCGAGGACGGACTTGTCGTCCAAGCAGTACGGACAGGCGAGGTTGCAGCGCACCAGGGGTGACCAGCACACGCTGATCGGCACGCCCGCGTGCACGGCTGCCGGGTGGATTTCAGGCCAAGAAGCGACGTCGGTGCCGGACAACCGGACACGCCCGGAGCCGAGCGCGATTCCGGCGCGGTGGGTCAGTCCGGTGAGCGGATCATGGACGACGCTCTCGTTTCCGTGTGTTCGCGCCGCAAAGGTACGTGTCGTGGTGGTGTGTAGTGCCGTCATGCCGTGTCCTGCGGGGGCAGGATCGGCGAGACGAAGAGTTCCTCGAACGGCTTCGGGCCGACGTACTGGCGGCATGTACAAGCAACCCACTGGTTGCCGATGTAAATACCATCTGTGCTGCGGGTGTCCCTGCGTAGGATCTCGCCGCGGCACTCTTTGGACTCGGGGGCATGGTGCTCAAGCCCGTGAGAACACCCGCAGACCGGTTTCGTCGCCACGGCTGCGGGCGCGCGGCGACGGATCAGCCTGCCGACCAGCAGCCCGGCGCCGAAGAGGCAATAGCCAAGCGTCAGTGATATTGAGCCATTCATTGCAATACCTCGCAGAGGCGCAGGAGTTTGGTCATGCCGGTCGTGAATGCTTGGGAGCGGCCGGTGGGGGCGGGACGACGCATGAGGTCCCAGTAGCGGGCGAGGGTGTCAGGCCAGCTGGCGAGTTTGCGTTGCCATTGCTGGTCGGCGTCCGGTGGATCGAGGTGGAACCCGACGGCCTGCCGGAGCGGGATGATCAGCTGCCCGGCGGCGATGAGGCACGCGCCGAGGTAGGTGTCTTCCATGCCCCAGCCGAGGCGTCCGAATTCGGGGTCGAACCCTCCGACGTCGAGGACGGCGGTGCGGGGAACGGCGACCAGGGCGGTGACGACCATGCGGGGGAGGTCCCAGTCGACATAGCGCCGGCCGTAGCCGAGGTCGAGGAAGTCTCGGGTGTGGTCCAGGGGGCGGCCGTCGAGGCGCTTGTCCAGGGTGATTCCGGTGTAGAGCAGCGGTCGGCCGACCGGTGGCCGCCAGACGACTCGGTGGTCGGCGGCGAGGTGCGGGTGATCGGCCAGCACGCCGCGCCCGCCTTGGTGCAGGTCGTAGGGGAGGTTGTGCCGGAACCCGACGAGGACTGTGGTGTCGGTCGCGCGGGCGGCGATGTCGGTGATCACGTGCGGGGGCAGGACCATGTCGCCGTCGAGATAGAGGATGGTTTGCCCGTGGGCGAGTGCGGTGCCGAGGTTGCGGGCGGTGGCCGCGCCCGCGCGTTCAGGGATCCGCAGGATGGTGGTGACGATCGGATGCACGGCGGCGATGGCGGCTGTGGTGTCGGTACTCGCGTCGTCGACGACGATGACCTCGAACTTGTACCGGTGGTGCTGGCCTTCCAAGGCGTCAAGCACGGACGAAAGGCAGTAGCCGACGTTGTGGGCCGGGATGACGACCGAGAGGGTGCGCACGGCGGCCAGCGGAAGGCCTGACGGTGTGGGGTCGTGCCAGCCGATCCCGGACACGGCTTCCCAGCTTCGGGTGCTGCTGGTGTGAAAGTTGTTGCGGTGCAGTAATTCCTCGTGCAGCGTGGTCACGCCCACCCCCAGTCTCGGAGGTGGGGCAATGCGTCGTGCCATGCCCCCGGATCCGGGATGATCGTGATCTGCCCGAATCGGGCGGGATGGTCGAACACGCGTTGCAGCGCGTGCAGGTACAGGGGCTCGACCAGGATCAGCACGTGCCGCAGCGACGGTGCGTCGGCGAGTTCGGCATCCAGTTGTGCGGCGACCGTCCGCCCGTACAGGCACGCGGCCGCGGCCCGCGTCGTGAGCCGGTGGTCGTAGGTGCTGATCAGCGTCTCAGGTCGCAGGAGGCCGTGGGCGCCGGACAGGATCCGGATCCGAGCTCGGCGAGCGGGATCCGCGGCGAAATGTTCTCGCGCGCTCGGGACGCATCCGCCCTGGTAGAGGTCGAGCGCCTCGACCGGCGCGGCGGTGACAAGCTTCCTCCGTGAGCAGTTGAGGATGATCAGCCCTTGGCCGGGTGCGAGGACGCGAGTGGTGGGCGGCTGGAGAGTCATGGTTCGCGCACCACCCGCATGCCGATGCCACGCGAGCGCAATTCAGCGGGGGCGGCGTTGAGGAACGTGCATTGCGCGTACAACGGCGACGAGGCGTAGGAGCCACCTCGGATGACGACCCCGTCGCTCATCGCGGTGCTGGCGGTCCACTCCCACACGTTGCCCGCGACATCGAGCATGCCCTCGGGTGTGGCCCCGGCGGGATGCGTGTCGACCGGGGTGACAGTGTCGTGCATTGAGTCACGCAGGTTCGCCAGCGCGGGCTGCCAGGACGCGGTGCCCCATGGCCAGCGTCGGCGGCCGGGTCCGGCGGCCATCCATTCCCATTCTGCGGAGCGCGGCAAGCGGCCGCCCAGGAGACTGGCGATCTGGGTCGCCTCGGCGTGGCTGATCTCGGCGACGGGATACCGCCGACCTAGACCAGCCTGTTCGTTCGGCAGGTGCGCGTAGGTGAGCGGGGTGCGGGTCCACAACAGGGTCGGGACCTCGATGCGACGCCCAGCATCCCCGTACTCGCAGATTCCGCCGGTGACCTTGATCCATTCCAGTCGCATGCCTCAGCCGCCGATCAGGAACAGGTCTTCGACGTTGGCGTCGTTCCGGATGCGGCTCTTGCGCTCGTTGGGCCATAGCCGAAGTCTCAAGAGCGCGTCGCTGATGGCGCAGAAGGCGCTGTGTGCTTCGTCGCGGGTCGGGGCGAAGGCGGCGTAGTTGTCGGCAAAGCGGACGACCCGGAGCTGCGGCATGTGTTTGTCCACTTGAGATAGTCGAAGGTTGATCAGAAGGGGTGCCAGGCCGGAGCCTGCCGCGATGGGGCTCGGCATCGCTGCGAGCGCCGTACGCAAGCGGGCGAGGAAGGAGCCGTCGTGGATGTATTCGGCGTGCCAGTCGATGACTTCGTCGATCGTCGCGCCTTCGGATACCGAGGCGACGTCGAGATCGGCTACCCATCGGAAGCCTGCCTGGTGATGCACGGCGGCCTGGCGCAAGGCGGTGATGCGATTTCGGCGCGGGCGGAATCCCGAGACCCAGTCGTGGAACGCTTGTGCTTCCAGTACTGGCTCCAGTGCGTTGCGCAGCGCGCGGTGCACCAGACGGTCGCGCACGGTGGGGATGAAGGTGTACATCTGTTTGCCGGTGTAGGTGGGCAGCAGCACCTCGCGAACCGACCCGGGCCGCCAGGTGCCCTCGGTGAGTTCGAGGGCCAATTGCGGCAGCATCACGTGGGCCTCGCTACGAAGCCGCCCCCAGGTCATGCCGTCGGCACCAGGGGCGGAGGCCCGCCGGCTGCACTGGCGCAACGCGCGGCGCAGACACGGCTCGGACAGCAGCGGCATCAGCGAGTGCGACTGCGGCCCGTCGGCCGGGGAAGCTGGCGCGGCCGTGTCCGGGTGCGCTACGGTGCTGAGTGCTTGGGCGGCAGGAACGATCCCCTCGCCACGCTGTACCGGCTCGCTACCCGACACACGCGAGACGTGGCGCAGGGAACGACGGCCCCGCCCAGGCCCTGCCGGTGATCCGAACTCCGCGTCCGCCATCGTCGTCATCTCCTCACGCACTGACGTAGATGGTGGGGTCGGGGATGCTGTTCTGCTGGAACGCTTCCTTGCGTTCGATGCAGGTCCCGCACGTGCCGCAGTGCATCGTCCCGCCCCGGTAGCACGACCACGTTTTCTCGAATGGCACGTCGAACGCCGCACCGACGCGGACGATGTCGGTCTTGCTCTGTGTGATGAAAGGAGCAAGAATCTCGAAATCGTCGTCCAGAAGTCCCTCGTTGGCGACGCGAGCCGACCGTGTGAAGCGTTCGACGAACTCGGGTCGGCAGTCCGGATAGACGGTGTGGTCACCCGCGTGCGCGCCGAACGCGACCACGTCAGCTTTGCGGACAACGGCCAGCGAGACAGCGATGTCGAGCATGATCGCGTTGCGATTCGGGACGATCGTCGCCCGCATCGACTCGTCGGTGTAGTGCCCTTCAGGAACCGGCACGCCGACGTCGGTCAGAGCGGAACCGGACAACAGCCGGCCGAGCGTCGCCAGTTCGATGATCTCATGTGGACAGTTGAGTAACCGCGCGATCTCAGTCGCATGCTCCAATTCGACCCGGTGCCGTTGACCGTAGTCAAAGGACAACAGAGTCAGCTTGGCTCCTCGCGCGGCCAGCCAGTACGCCAGCACAGTGGAGTCCAGCCCGCCGGAGGCGATCACGATGGCGTGCCGCGGGTGCCGATGAACAGGCGATTCGATCGGCACGTTCACCACGTCCCGCACGGCGAGGACGCCCGGCGGGCAGCGTCGGCCACTGTGGTCCACGGCGGAAGGGTCATGTGCGGCTGTGGCCGTTCAAGCCACCGGACGCCCTCATTCACGCTGTCTGACGAGGGGAGCAGAACAGTGTCGCCGCGCCGTTTCCAGCCGATCTGGGTGCGCACCAGATCACCCCAGGACGACATGCGCATGGTCGTGCGTGGCTGGGTAAGGAAAATCCAGTCGCTCGGATCACCCGGGACCACGATGATGGGCACACGCAACCGATGCCGCGCAAGGAAGTTGTTGACCTCCGCGCCGGAGCCGGCGCGCATGATGAGTGCATCGACAGTGGTGCCGAGCTGGAGGTAGACGTTGCCGGAGGCACTGTCGATGGTGGTTGGCCATCCGAATATGTCGCGGTAGTTCCGCACGCCTTGGCCGGGGTGCTGGTCGGCCTGTGCGGGTGGGGCATCGATGGTGGCGGTCATGACTCGGTCCTAACTCGAGAAAATTGGGCGTTGGGCGCGGCCGAACGGGAGGCGTCGTGTAACCGCTCCCGTCCGACCGCAGTCGGTGTCGTGGGCGTGCTCATCCGTTCAGACGCCACGGAAATCCAGCTCTACCCGCGAGGTCTGGCTAGGCGGCTCCCGCTCGGTGCGACGGCTGATCCGCGAGCAGGACGTCCCGCAGCGCCGCACGGAGCTGCCCAGCCTCGACGTTGGTCAGCCGGGCGAGTCGCCCGCCGGGCAGCTCTATCTCGACGTCCGCGGAAGTACGCCGCCGCAGGTGCAGCGCGGACCGCTGGCCGTCGCCGTCGCGGCAGCCGACCCTGCGGTGCTGCCATCCCAGCCGACGAAGCAAGGCTGCGGCGGGCACGGCGTGACATGGCCGCCTCATGGGCCTTCGGCCTTCCTGATCAAGCCGAGGCCGTGGGTCCCGGCGGTCGCGATCGCGTACCGCAGGACTCGGTTGGGGGGTTGGCGCGGCGCACGGCGGTGCGAACCGGCGTAGGCGGACTCGGCTTGCTGCCGTCGCCGCCACGCCATCCGCAGCAGGCAACAGGCAAACGTCAACGCAGCGCCCGCCGTGATGATCAGGGCGATCATGCGCCCTCACCCCTGGCGGCGGGGATCGCGACGGGACCAGCTATCGGGGCCGTGGTCCCGTCGCGACATGACGACAGAACAGGGCGCCCCTCGACGGTTGGGGGAAGACCGCCAAGGTTCTGCTCCGCCGTGCTCGCCGTGCCGATTGTCGTGACGGCGCCAGATACGACTGGCACGGGCGTGCCCGCCACCTCAGCGGCTTGCATGACGGTAGAGCGGAACTGGGTGATGGCTCCGTAGTCAAGGATCGCGATCTCCCCTGGGGGAGCCACGACCACGACCTCCGAGTCACGCACGGCAACACGCAAGGCCCGTTCACGGCCGGTCATGTCACGGCACGCGATGGACCAGGTTCTGGTGTTCGTCATGCGGCACCACCTCGCGCGGTGTCCCTACTCCATTCCCGTCGACACACCGGCTGCACGAACAAACACGGCACAGCGAGCTGAGTCTTTGGGTATCGTGACGTGCGTGGCGCCACGAATCGCTGGAAGAGCATCGTTACTCCAATAGTCAGCGAGTCCCTATTTGATTTGATGCGTCAGATTGTGATCGCGCAGGTCGATAAGAACGCGCTCGAAAGCCTCGGGTCGCCCGCCCTGATACGGGTCTGGTTCTTCTGGTAACTTGTTTAGAAGCTGCTGGTAGGTAGGTGTAGTCCGTAGGCGCTGACTAGCTAAACGTCTGCACCAGGCTCCGGTCCAGAGCGGCTATGTGGCGACAATGAGGCGTTCATAGGTCGTTGCCCCCGCCTGGCTGCCGAAATGTGACGGATAGGCGTCTGTGCGATCGATGATTGTAGCTTCATGCTGATGGTTTGGCCTGCACGACCCGTGCAGTTTCCAGGCGGATGGTGACCAGGACGCAGTGCTTCGCGATACCGACTTCTGCGAGTCGTGCGAAGTTCGTTGCAGGGTGGTGTTCCGGCGATCGTGCCGCCCGTCTCGATGCCGGCGCCGTGCTGCGCTCGCGGACGGAAAGCCATGTCTGTGGTCGCCGCGTAACCGGTGCCGCACGCGCTTGTCCACCCAGGTCAGCGCACCTCTCGTAAGAGGTGTGGTTTGTCGAAGCGCTGATAGTAGATCTCGAGATAGATAAGTTCGTCGGACTCGATGTAGAGCCGTCCCTGCTGGTCGAGCTCAAGGCTCCATATCGCCACGTCGGCCTGGGCCGGGCCGGTGAACCACGCGGCAGCGGAGGCGAACACTTCGGCGTAGTCGACACCGCTGACGGTGTGGAGCTGAGCCGTGGTTACGGCATCGTGCTGGTGGGGCATGAAATCGACTCCTCTGCACAGGTTGGGTGGATGTCGGGACCTGTACGCACGGCAGCTACCGGTTCCGGGTCGTCGGACGCGCAGGCGACTGTGGGTGTCCCTGATTGGCTGCCCAACGTGACGAGCTACGGAAACGCTCAGCGCGAGAAATCCACATCCGCAGACCAGAGACTGCGTCGCGTCCGCCCTGTGCGCGGCCCGTCCTGGAGCGCAGCAAAGCTAATCAACGCCCAGTGATCAAACTTCAGCCAGAGCGCCAACGAGGCGACGATGAGGCGACGATGAGGCGGCACTAGTCCTGACCTGCACAAACACGCCTTTACAGGGTTCGTAGTCCGAACGGGTGCAGCTCATCGAGAGGGTGATCAGACTTGTCCGATAGCTGGCTATCGTGGCAAGGGACTAACAGGCGGGGTGATGTTCATGGGCAACCGGCGAGATGCCTTCGCGGCACGGCGTATGCAGTTGGGCTACACCCAGGAAAGCTTCGGTGCGGCGGTGAAGGTGGAATTCTCCACCGTCGGACGCTGGGAACGGGGCGACCTGACCCCGCAGCCGTACCGCCGCCGTCGTATCGCCGATGTGCTCAAAGTGAGCCTTGCTGAGTTGGAGGTCTTGCTCTCGCCGCCCAGGCAGACTCGGTCATTGGAGCCGACGGCGTCGCCACGCTATGCCCAGTCAGTTGAGGATGCGTTGAGTACGTTGGAAGCGGTGGCTCATGCTGACAACGGGGCGGACATCGGGCCCGGCGTGTGTGTCTTCGAGGGACGACTGCCTGCCCAGGCTGTTCGTGCTTGGCGTCTCAGATCAGAGGACGTCGATGTTCCGACGGCCGGTGTCCCAGCAAGTGTTCGCGACATTGACGAGATTACAGCGACGACCACAGCGCTGGATCGGCTGGACCGACAGTTCGGTGGCGACTACTGCCGCGGGCTAGCTGTGAAGTATTTGACGAGTCGTGTGTTGCCCATCCTACGCAGGCCTGCATCCGATTCGGTGCGACGTGAGCTATTCCAAGCCTCGGCGGTGTTAAGCGAGGTCATCGGATACATGGCGTACGACTCCCAGCTCCACCGCCTCGCCCAGCACTACTTCATTCACTCCCTCCGGCTCGCCAAAGAAGCGGGTAACCCTGCATACGGATCGTTTGTGTTCGCGACCATGAGCCATCAAGCGTTGTATGTCGATCGGCCTGACCAGGCGTTGACTCTTGCTCTGGCTGCACAGGAGACTGCTTTGTCCGGCTCCGTCGCGGCGGTGAAGACCGAAGCGGCCATGCTCGAAGCAGCCGCGTGCGCGGCCCTAGGCGATCACAGGGGTAGCACTGAGGCCCTACGCCGAGCTGAGAAGTCGTACGACCACCACGGTCCGGCCGATGAGACGCCCTACTGGATGGCACACTGGGATGACGCTGTGTTCGCGAGTTTCGCCAGCTCGGCATGGCTCGAGCTAGGAGATGTTCGAGCGGCGGAACCCTACCTCCAGGACCTATGGGACAAAGCCCAAGGGCAGGTACGTCGCCAGGCTTTCGCCGCTGGTCAACGGGCCAAGGCGGCACTGCTCGAACAGGATGTAGAGCAGTGTGCTCACTATGGCACGATGGCGGCCGAAGCCGCTGCGGCCGCCAACTCGAAGCGCTCGCATCACATCGTTCGCGACTTGCTCAGCCAGCTTGAACGGCACCGGCAGCTGCGGCCTGTGCGCGAGTTGGCTGACACGGTGGCCACGCTCCTACCAAGTGAGGCACCTTGAGGCATGAGCAGCCAAACCACCGCGGTGATCGCGCAGTGTTCGGGCATGATTTGCAGGACGAAGGCGACCCGGAGGCCGAGTTCAACCCCGGTATAGCCGGGCGACTGCCTCGAAAGAATGTGGCCGCAGGCGTGCTCATCCGTGATCATGCGGGACGTGTGCTCTTCATCTCGCCGACCTACAAGCCATTCCTCGACATTCCGGGAGGCCTGACCGAGGATGAGGAGTCGCCGCTAGCCGCTTGCTATCGCGAGGTTCGTGAAGAACTCGGCATTGACCTGCAGATCGGTCGCCTACTGCTCATCGACTGGATGCCGACTCATGGAGTCTGGCGTGACAGCATCCAGCTCATCTTCGATGGTGGCGTTCTGAGCGATGAACAAATTCTGGCGATTCGGCCAGCAGCCGACGAGGTTAGTCGATTTGAGTTCCTCTACGCTGATGCTGCCAAGCAACGTCTTCGTCCGTCGATGGCTCGCCGAGTTGAAGTAGCGCATCGGGCGCTTCTGGACGGTTCAGCGCAATACGCTGAATTTGGTCGAACTGTGTAAGGTTTCGGGCGCTACGGCAAAGGCCGGTTAGACTCTGGTTGGGTTCCTTATTTCATCGTTGGAACGCCACGTATCAATATTTGCTGCAAATGACTCAGGCTACTGAGGTCGGCTGTCGGGTCGCCTTCGACAATCAGGATGTCAGCGCTGTGGCCTGCTGAGAGCCGGCCGACATGGTTTAGGCCGAGGGCCTGCGCGCTGGTTGTGGTGGCCATTTCGATGACCTGGCCTGCTGTGTAGCCGACGTGACTGTAGAGCTTGAGTGCCTCGGCGAAGTCCGTAAATCCTGAGCGAGGTAGGCCTGCATCGGTCCCGGGGATGAGGGGTATGCCAACGCGAGCCATCCATTGGAACCTGTTGACGACCATGTCGGCTCGTTCAGCTCCTAGTCGCGCCATGAAACCTTGCCAGTCGGGAGGCCATGCAACGCAGGCGTAGATGTTGCGCTCGGCCATCGTGCGGGCCACGGCGTCCTGGGTGTCGTAGCCTCCTCCGCCGTATTGTAGCCACGTGCAGTGCTCGATTGTGGCGACGCCGGCGTTGACCGCTGCCTGGATCGCATGAGTGCCGTGTGCGTGTGCGGCGACGGGGAGCCCGAGTTGGCTGGCTTCGTCGACGACGATCCGCAGGTCGTTCTCCGTGAACTGGGTTTGCCACATCGGCGGGGAGTTCGGGGTGATTTGCCCGCCGGAGGCCATGACTTTGATGACGTCGGCGCCCATGTCGGCGTTTCGCTGGACCCGTTGCCGTAGCTGTTGTTCGCCTTCGGCTTCGCCGCCGAGAAACCAGCAATGGCCTTGTGGTGGTGTGATCGGTGGGCCGGCAGCGACGATTCGTGGGCCGATCTCTTCACCGCGGTTCACTCTGTCTCGGAGCTGGATGGCCAGCCCGTCGCGGTCACCGAGGTCCCGGACGGTGGTCACGCCGGATTGGAGCAGTTGTCTTGCCCGCTCGGCCATGCCGTCGAGCAAGACGGTGTCGGGCGTCTCACGGACTGTGGTGACGAGGTCTGGGCCGCCGTCGAAGGCCAGGTGCACGTGGCAATTGATCAATCCCGGCAGCGCAGTGCAATCGGGATAGTCGAGGTGGGCCGCGGTGGGCTGGGCCTGCTGCTCAACAGCGCGTCGGGTGCCGACCGCCACGATGGTGCCGGCCTCGACGAGAACGGCGCCGTCGCTGATGTGTCCGCCGCGAGGGCCACGAAGTACCTGGGATGCGGTGATCAGCAGCTGACGGTCGCTAGTAGCCTGCGTCATGGGGCTCACGGGTTGCGAGGTTTGAGGCGGAACACGGCGATGCTGCCGAGGTGTCGATGAATCTCCTCGGGACTGGCGTCGCTTGGGAAGGGCCACATTGTCGAAGGCTTCCCGAGTTTCGCGAGGTAGGCATGGACGGCACCCGCTGCAGCCACGTCGTCGACGAGGTCGGCCTGGTGTCGTGGTTGGTCGTCGCCTTCCAGGTCACAATGGTTGGCTGCGATGAGGTTCTGGACCCAGTCGCGTCCTCGGTCGGGCGCGCAGACATACCGTGTTCCGTCGAGCTGCACAACGGCTATGGGAACTGTTCGCGCGTGTCCACTTGAGCGGCCGGGGATGGTCAGTGCTCGTAGGACATAGGTCTTCTCTTCGTACGGCTTCTGTTCACCAGCGCGGATCCTGCTGAGTGCTAAAGCGTTGCGGTCGCGAATCTCGGTTTTCGGTGGGGTGGTCACGGACTACCTTTCTGGGCCAGGGCCTGCGATAGACGGACGAGCTGGTTCACATCGTCGTTAATGTTGGTGGTACTGGGTTCTGCGACAGTGAGGGCTGTCTTGGCTTGCGGTGCCGTGCCCGCTCGCTGTCGTTCGACCGCTCTTCGGATCGTGTCGGCTTGCTGCTCGGCTGGGCGTGCTGCGTCGTAGCCGAGGTCGACGAGGTGGGGGCTGATCTGGAGGAGACCGTCGCGAATCTCGATGACGCGTCGCCAGTATTTGTGGCCGATGCGCCATGGGCTGATGCGGTCGAACCATCTGTAGGTGGGAGCGCGGTCGAGTTGGCCCTCGGGAAATGCCGTGTGGAGCGGTTCCCACAACGGCCGTAGCTCGTGATACGTACGCCGGTGTCGTAGCCAGACACGGAGTGCGGACAGCCGTGCGGCGAGCCCGACATACAGCACACCGGCCAGAAAAAGGAAGGTCCCGATGGGGACCAGCCGGTTGGTGACGGCCATGAGATCGCCCCCGTAGCCGGGATGACTGGTCCAGCGTACGATCGTGACAACGGTTCGTGCCGCTGTCGCCGTCGCGGCGAACCCGAGCCCTGCTGCGGCAATACGGAGGCCGAGTCGGGCACGGTGCCGGGACTCGTTGGCGTAGCGCAGGGCCCAGCGGGCGGTTTGGATCGTGGCGTAGATCGTGTAGGTACCGCCGATGAGATAGAAGGGGGCGACGCCGGGAGCGGACATCGTGTTGGGGAGCGAACCGCTGGTCGGGTAGGCTTTGTCTCGTAATTCCGGCGGTAGGACGAGAACTGTTGTGGTCATCGCAGCGCACACGACACCGAGGACTGCACCTTCGATCTGCGCGCGCCGCCGGGTTCCACCTGCGGACAGCAGGAAGAACAGCATCAGCGCGTACCGCGAGATGTTCAGGGCGAGGTTCATGACGAGCTTGACAGTGCTGGAGGCCGGCAGTTCGCCGAAGAACACGCGCAGGTACACGATGCCCGTGGTGGAACCCAGCAGGTGGAAGGCGATACATGCGACCACAGCCCACAACGCCGGGTTGCGCGGCGACTTCGCCAGCCTGTAAAGGAACCAGGCCAGCACGAGTAGCAGGAACTGGGTCAGGTTCATAGCAGATCGATCGGATCACCCAGCGCCGTCTGTGCCCGTCGGGCACGGGGCGAGTAGCCGGGAAGGGTGACTGATTGCGCCTTCGCCGTGGCCTCGAGCAGCACGGTGGCGAGAGTTTCGGCTTCCTCTTCGAACCTGTTGTCATAGGTAGTGCGCCCCAGCGCACCACGGATCATCTCGAGGGGAATGTCGGGCATGAGCTCCCGCCACACCGAGTCGTCACCGGTACCTGTCGGATGACCCGCGAGAAGATGTCCGAGTTCGTGGGCGATGATGTGCTCGCGGTGTAACCACGTGGTACCGACTCTCTGCACCACGATGAAGTCTGCAGCGGCTGTGCTCAACCACAGCCCGAACGGGCCGGGCACATCCATGGGCATCAGCATCAGCCGGATCGGCTTGTCGCGCAGCTGGCCGAGGCGCTCGCACACCTCGGTCATGGGTGTCGGTCCTTCGATCCTCGCCGCGGCCAGCTGCCGGCGAAGATCTCTCCGCAAGCGCATCACCCGCCACTCGCGGTGGAGCGCTGAAGGAAGGTTCCTCACGACGGCCCTCCCAGCCCGTTGTTGATCACCCGACCGCATCGTCGCAGAAAGACCACGTCACGTCGGGGAACCGACTTCGACGTCACCCAGACGTGTTACCTGGGGCATCCTTTCGAGTGGACTGGAACTCGATGAAGTCCAATACGCTCCGCAACTGGTCGCCCGAAAGCTCGCTTGCGCGGAACGCGACTTCTTGCACGCCGTCGTGTGACAGCTTCTCCAACAACGCGTACTGGTTCTGCAAAGCGCGTGCTCGTGTTCCCTTCCCGAAGTACTCCAACTCCACGCCGAAGTAGTCGGCGAGGGTCTGGGTAACCTCCAGGCTTGGTTCGCTGGTGCCGTTGACCAGGCCGTACAAGTGACTCTTCGAGATCCGCTTCTGATCGCGATTGAGGTCTTTGTCCACCTCGGCGACGGTGTACGGCCTGCCGTCCGGGAGCTTCTTCAGACCAATCAAGCGGCGCAGCAGCACGGCGAACGGCTCCCCGGCAGCCTCGTCCCCCGATGCGCCGTGCATGTCGTGGCCAGGTTCGGACACCGTGCACCCCTCCGCGCGGCAGTCCGGAATACCGGATCTCCTGCCGCCCTTGTCCGATATGGTTGACTCGTGATCCGCTCTTACGTACTGTGACTCTTGATCATTCCACTATATCGGAATGAGCTTGTGCGGGGAACCGGCCTCGCGGGCACATCTCCGAACGTATCAACGGCACCGTGGCAAGAGGTGCTGGCTCCGGGTCCCCGCCCAGTAGTACGCGCCTGCCGGGCTTCCCTCGCTCTGCTTGTGGGGGTGGGCAGGCAGTGAAGCGTGGGGAGGCGCCTTGAGGAATATCAATAGTTTTGCGGTGGCGGTCGAGAGATGGCGCCGCGAGCGGGATGTGACGCTCGGCCAGCTGGCCGGTATGACCAGCTACAGCGCCAGCTATCTGTCGAAGATGCTCCATGGCTGGCGTCCCTTGCTGCCGGCGGCGGTGAGCGAGATCGACCGCGCCCTCGGTGCCGGAGGTGAGCTTGAGTGGCTGGCACGGCAGCAGAGAGTCGGCGAGAATGCGCCGATCCGCCCCATGCAGTTGCCTGCCACGGTTCCAGGCTTCGTAGGGCGTGCTGAGCAGCTGCGACAAATCGACGTGGCTGTCGAGAAGCGGGGCGGAGCCGCTCTGGTCGCGATCGAAGGCGAATACTGGGTCGGCAAGACGGCCTTGGCAGTCCAATGGGCCGCGAACGCAGTCCACGGCTACCCCGGAGGCTGCCTCTTCGCTGACCTGCGCGGGCTCGCTCCGGGGTGCCCTCTCACATCGGAGTCGGCGTTGGACGGCTTCCTTCGTACTCTGGGCGCCGATGCTGTACAGCTGGAAGCGCCCCTGCCGGACAAAACTGCACACTACCGATCGCTGCTCTCGCAGCGCCCCGCCATCGTGGTACTCGACAACATAGGCAGCTATGAACAGGTCAAGGACCTTCTGCCCGGCGCAGGAAGCGTCGTTCTGACCACAAGCCGGGAGTACCAAGATGCCCTGTTGATGAAGACCGGTGGACTTCGCCTCGTCGTGCCACCTCTGAGTAAACAAGAATCGCTGACCCTGCTTCGGAAACGAACCAGCGATGCTCGTGTGGATGCGGATCCTGTTTCCGCGGACATGGTCGTCGAGACTTGTGGTGGTCTCCCGATGGCTATCGCGATCGCGGCGGAGCAGCTCGCGCGGAGGCGCCCGCCCACGCTTCAGCGGCTGGCTGCGGAACTCGCCGACGGAGACCGCGTACTCGACGTCTTCACATCGTCGGACCGAGAGGTCAACATCCATGGCACCATCGATCTCTCGTACCTTGCACTGCCGCCTCGTTCCGCGCGACTGTTCAGGCTCCTGGGTATCAGTCCGGTACTCGACATTGGTCCCGCCGGTATCGCAGCGCTCGCCGAGGTAGACGAAGAGGTCGCCGGCGACGCGCTATCAGCGCTTCTGAGTGCACATCTGGTTGAGGAGACTCCGTTGGGTCGGATCAGGATGAGCCCACTGACTCGGGCATATGCCTATCTGCACGGGCTTGTCAACGAACCACTATCGGAAGTTGAACGCGCCCGTGACCGTGTCATCCGCTGGTATGCCAGCTCTGCGGCCGCGGCCAGCGCTGTTCTTATGCCGGGATGGCTCGGGCGGCAGGCGCCCTCGCGCGAGGGCGTCGGTGTCCGACCCGCTACTTTCGCCGGCGAATATGACGCCGCGGTGAGCTGGTGCTCGACGGAAGCCGTTGCCGTGATCAACCTCGTCCGCTCCGCTCGCAGTGTCTCGGCGGGAGATGCGCTGTGGCAGCTTGCCACCGCTTTCCTGCCTTACTTTCATCTATCGAAAGACTGGACCGGGTGGCTCACGCTCGCCACCGCCGGACTCGACGCTGCCCGCGCCGCGGAGAACCCTGCCGGAGTCGTGCGTTGCCTGCAAAATCTCGGCTGGGCTCTGCATGAACTCGGTCGCGATCACGAAGCATTAGACCGCTTCGAGCAGGCCACCCAAGCTCACAGCGACGACATTGACGATGGATGTCGTGCCTGGACCACCTTAGGCACGGCTTCAGCTCTCGCGGCGCTCGATCGCCTGGGCGAGGCGCGGGACACTTTCGCCCAAGCGGAAAAGCTGTTCTTCTCGGCCGACTGCACCTTCGGAGCCGTTCTCGCCCTGAGTATGGCGGCCCCGGTTCACCAGCGACTGAACGACACCACGAGAGCCGACACCAGCGCCGCGGCCGCACTTACCCAGGCAAGCGAACTTGCCTCAAAGCCCTTGCTGGGATCCGTGCACCACCAGCGCGGTCTCATGCTTCGCCAGCGGCATGCGTTCAGGTCTGCTCTGGCAGAATTCGACACCGCCCTAGTCCTCCGGCGTGCTGATCGCGAACGCTGGGCCCAAGCGCAAACTCACGTTGCCCGCGCCGAAACACTCGCCGAACTCGGAGAAATAGCTGCGGCTCGGGATGCTTACAGTCAAGCCGCGCACATCCTCGACGATCTTCACGACCCCCAGGGAACTGACGTCCGGGCTCGTATCGCTCTGTTGGTGCAGCAGAAAGCCGTTCCCTGAAACAAGTTTCGTGACTGTCAGCGCGAGCCCGGCCCGGCATCGACCTGGTCGGGCTTGCCTGTTCAACGCGGGGTAACGCGCTCGGATATTTGTCTTGACCAGTCGCGCCGCCGCACTTAATGAACATCATTTTGGTCATGACAAACAGGGGACAAGGTTGGCACAAAACGAGCACAACTTTGTGCTCGCCGGATGGTTTCCAGTCGGCTCGCCGCGGTGGATAGTAGTTGGCAGAACCACTCGAACGCCCCTCTCGGATCACATCGGGGCTTTTGTTCCCGGAAGAGATCGCCTTTCGATTGACCGTCGACTGTGAGGACTGAAGACATGACTGCTATTTCGCGGACTCGGGCAATTCGTTATGGCCTTGCTGGAGCTGTGGCCGCGCTCGCCATCGCAGGATCGGGCGCGACGGCAAACGCGGCCACAGCAAGAGAAACAGCGCCTCGTGGCCCCGTCACCGTCAGCGAGGGGTGCGGATATCTCGGCTGGGGAAAATATCGGCACTGCGATGGTGGTACGGGCTCCACCGTGATGCTCGACGTCGAGGATTTCTGGGGCTCCCTCTTCCACTACTGCGTCGGCCCCGGGACCACCAACCTCCAACCAGTCATCAAATGGAGGGTGACCGGAGCATGGTGGAACGGGGGAACCCGCTGCATCCCAGGCTATTACGGCCCGGCGTGATCCAGACTCGTCAGAGCAGTCGTCGCCGATCCTGGATTTGCTGATCGGCGGCGATAGCTCTGGCAGTCCGGGGAGCCGCCCCGGACGCGGCGTGACGGGCCAGGCTCGCCGCCCAGCCTGGCCCGTCACGCCGCTCTGACTAACTGCTTAACCACAAGCACTTCCGTCGGTTTATCGGGGATCGGCGGAAGTACTGCCGGGGTGGCGCCCCTCCCCTCAAGCGCCACTCCGGCAACCCCGCCGTAAGCACGCCAACCGATAGGACCTCACCCGCCATGAAGGTTCTCAGGAAAGGAGGGGAGAACAGTGGAACACCGGACATCCACGCAACGACCATGCCTGACGAGGGGCGTTTTACCCGCTTGCCAGCACCACGACCAGCGCGCCTGTCAGGAGGCACGGCCCGAATGGCGCCACCGTGGCACCGTCGTCATCGTGGCGTCGGACGCCGGGCGCAGCGATCATGACAAACGCGAGCAGCGAGGCCGTCAGCAGCGCTTCGACTACTTGGGCCCAGCCGATCCAACCGGTCACCAGACCGACCACCGCGGCGGCGCTGACGTCGCCGGCACCGACACCCCCGCCGGTGGCCACGGCGAGGATCAGGAACAGCCCACTCGCCGAGACGAGTGCGGCAAGCGCTCGAACACCCGAGGCTGGGTCGTGACGGACCAAGCACAACACCACGAACCCCAGCATGGCACCGACAAGCTGCGGCCACGTCAAGGCCCGGGGAAGCCGGTGTTCACACCAGTCGATCACCGCCAGGGGAACCGCCAGCACGGCCACGAATCCATAGACGGCGAGTTCGCCTCGGGCTCCCACACGCCAGCCCAGCAAAAACAGGGCGGCTGCTGTGAGCACCGCGCCGAACCACCACGCCCCGGCCAACGTCCGCTCCTGTCGCAGGAATCGACGCGTGAGTCCGCTCGCTGCCGCACCGAGCATCAGCCCGCCTGCGGCAGCACCGCTGCTCCACCACCAGCTGCTCGCCATCAGCGGCACGACTCCTCCGGCCCTCGTGTGATCACCCTGTACAGCATCCTGCCCGTGCGATCTTCAGGCTGGCCTGCTCTCAAACCAATGGGTGAATTTCGCGCGAGGACAGCCGCCCGAGGCCCCAGCACCACGAAAGTCGGTCTTGAGCCGCCCTTGACGCCGATGAGCGTCACGGTGTGGCTCGCCCACGCTGAGCCGCGACCGTCCACGAACCGGGGGACCGTAATGAACTACTGCCGCAGTACCCGGCTCGCCCTGACCGCCCTCGCCTCGGCGATCGGACTCGGCTTGGGCGCCTGCAGCTCGGACAACGCCGCAACCCCGACTCCTTCGACGCCGGTACCGCCACGCGCCCCGAGCGCCACGGCCGCCTCACCGGCCGACATCGCCAAGCGGGCGGCCACTGCCGCCTACTTGGGTATGTGGAGCGACATGGCTGACGCCGCGACGACTTCGGACTGGCAATCACCGAAATTGGTCCAGAACGCGACAGCTGAAGCGCTGTCGAAGATCGCGCGTGGCTTGTATGCCGACCGCTACAACGGCCTCGTTACCAAAGGAAAGCCGGAGAATGCCCCGCTGGTCGAATCTGTTGACCCCGTCGACAATCCGACCACGGTTAACATTGTGGACTGCGGCGATGACAGTCGTTGGATCAAGTATCGCGCCGACAACGGTCAGCTGGCCAACGACGGCCCGGGCGGGCGTCGGCACATCAACGCCATGGCGAAAAAGGCGGTCGACGGGTCCTGGAAAGTCACCGACTTCGCGATTCAGGATGTAGGAACATGCTAAAGAGAACGGGCACATCCGCAGTCCTCGTTTACTCCCTGTTCCTGTGCATGACTACACCGGCATTAGCCGGCGGCTGGGGCAGTGTCGACTGCAGCAGCGATCCCTCGCCTTACTGCGACCTCGGCGCAGGGCGCGGCGGGTACCCCGCCCCGCGGCCGGGCACAGCACCGAAACCTGGCGCGCCCAGATCACAGGCCGGGGAACAGGGCAAGGCCCTTCCGTCGCCCGGCGACCGGATTGTCGGCGGTAACAGCAACCAGGCGAATTGCTCGTACGTGCGCAGCAATTACCAGCCACCGGCGAACGGGGTGCAGACGGTTAGCTTTTACCCGCACCGCTCGGGTTTCGGCGAGGTGCAGTTCGTGTCGCTGGCCCACCCGCGGTCTCAAGCCGTAGCGCTAGCTCAAGGCCCAGGTCCGGGTGGCGCGTGGTACGTCTATCAGTGTTCCGGTGAGGGGCAGCGGGACGCGCTCTACCGGGCGCCGGTGTGGATTCCTGATGGTCAGGCACCGGGTGCCGCGCCGCTGCCTTCGCCAGAAGAGTTGGCCGAGCAGGCGCGGTCGCAGCTGCGGTTGCCGAGTCCGGTGATTAGCTCAAGCCCAGCTGGAACCCAGCTGGTGCAGCTGCCGACGTGGCTGTGGTTGGACCGTGCGATGTGGCGGCCGCAGTCGGCGACGGCTTCGGTTCCCGGCGTGTCGGTCACCGCGACGGCGAGCCCGGCCTCCGTGTCCTGGGCGATGGGCGACGGCAGCACCGTGTCTTGCGCTGGGCCGGGCACCCCGTTCGCCGCTCAGGCGGATCCGCAGGCGGTCTCGCCCGATTGTGGCCACACCTACCAGCGTTCGTCGGCCGGTGCGCCGGGCGAGCGGTTTCCTGCCGTGGCGACGGTGTCGTGGCGGATCACGTGGTCGGGCGCTGGGGCGTCCGGCACGTTCCCGGACATGACCACCAGCGCAGCGGCGTCCTTCAGGGTCGCCGAAACTCAAGCCTTGGGCACCGGATAACCCGGACGACGTTCCCAACTGAATCAGCAGTTTTTCTCTTACCTTTTCCTGACCGTGTATTAGTGGCGGCATTTCTGGCCGGGTGAATACGTGGTGCGGGTGAGCTATGCCTGGAGGGATTCTCGTGACCAGTACTGACAGTTCCGCGCGCGGCGACATCGCGACTGGCGAAGCCCGGCCGGGGTCGTGGCTGGATTCCTCGGGTTCGCCGGCAGGGTCGGCTGCGCGCCGGGGTCGTCGTCGCCGGTTGCCGCATCTGGTGGCCGGGATGCTGCTGGTGGTGCTGTGTGTCGGTGGCGCGGTGTGGTGGACGACCAGCGCCCAGGACCGGGTTCCGGTGCTGGTGCTGGCGAAGCCGGCCCTGCTCGGGCATGTGCTGACGCCTGCGGACTTGCGCAGCATCGACGTGTCCGCCGCGCCGGGCGTATCCCTGGTTCCGGCGGATCAGGCGGCCAGCGTGCTGGGGCGCCCGATGGCGACCAGCCTCGGTGCGGGAGCGCTGCTGACTCTGGACGCGGTGGGCACTGCCGCGATCCCCGGGACGGGCCGTGCGGTGGTCGGGGTCGTCGTGAAGCCGGGGCAGGCCCCGCCCGAGCTGGCCGCCGGAGCCTCGGTGACCGTCGTGGTCACCGCTGCCACCGCTGCAGGAAGCTCGGCCACCGGACAAGCGCCGGGGACGTCCTGGCGTGCCACGGTCGTGGGGGTCGCTCCTGCGGGCACGGATCAGGCCACCGTGGTGTCGCTGGATCTCGACACCGCAGGGGCGTCACAGCTAGCGCAGGTCCCGGCTGGGCAGCTGGCGCTGGTGATGCAACCGGCGGGCGGTGAGCGGTGATGCTGATCGCCTTGTGCTCGGTGAAGGGTTCGCCGGGCGTGACCACCCTGGCCGTCGCGCTGGCCATGACGTGGCCGCACGCCGCGAGCACACGCCGTCTGGTCGCCGAGGTCGACCCATCCGGGGGTGATGTGGCGATGCGGTTCGGCCTGCCGGGCACCCCGGGGCTGGTGAGTCTCGCCGCCGCGGCACGCCGTACCCGTGATCCCGCGGTGGTGTGGGGCCACACCCAGGCCGTGCCCGGCGGTGCCCGCGCACTGGTGGCCCCGCCCGGTGGTACTCACGCGCGTGCCGCGCTGTCGACTCTGGTCGCGGCTCCGGACGGGCCGCTGCTGCCCGTCGTGGCCCGCGACGCGGGGGTGGTGGTGTTCGCCGATTGCGGGCGGGTGGATCCCGGATCACCGGCCGAGGCGATCGCGCGCCGCGCCGACGCTCTGGTGCTGGTGACTGGTACTCAGGGCGACGACCTCGCCCACGCCGCGGTGCGGCTGGGAGAACTGGCGTGCTGGACGCCACGTCCCGGCTTGCTGCTGACCGGTGATGGCTATCCGACCGTGGATGTTGAGCGGGAGCTGGGGATACCCGCTATCGGGCGTCTCCCGCACGATCCGGTCGCTGCCGCCACCCCGGCCGGGCACCGGCCGCCACCGGCCCGCCGCCGCGGCACCCACGGTGGCCTTGCCCACCACGTCGCCGCACTCGCCCGCACCCTGGCCGAACCCATCGGCCCCACCGCCTCACCACCGGCGGCCATGCCGGCCGGTGTCCCGGGTGTACCTGCCCAGCAGGTGCGCCGACCCGGTGGCGTGCTCATCACCCCGCCCGGACTCGGGCCACACCCGGCGTCCGCGCCGCCGCAGGTGAGTGATGCGCGGCACAACGGCCATCAGCCCAGCACCGCAGGGAAGGAGCCACTCGCATGACTCAGACCCATCACCGCGCCGCATCGTCCGTCGCGACCGGCTTGGGGGCTGCCGAGCAGCGGTTGCGCGCTCGGCTCCGGCAGGCGCTGACCACGGACCTGCCTGGCCGGGTCGAGACCGCGTCCAGTACGAGCGGCGATGCGTTGAGCGTGGCGCGGCGTCGCGAGATTGGCCGCGAGGTCCTCGACATCGCGGTCGCCGCACACAGCGAGGCCGAACTCCTCGCCGGACGCGCCCTCGTGGACTCCGTAGCCGAGCAGCGCGTCGTCGACCAGGTACTGGATGAGGTGTTCGGCTTGGGTGGGCTGCAACCGCTGCTGGCAGATCAAACGGTGGAGACGATCGCGGTCAACCGCTTCGACCGGGTGTTCGTGCAGTACAACGACGGCCGCCGTGCCCAGGTAGCGCCGGTGGCTTCATCGGACACGGAACTCACCGACCTGATCCGCACCCTCGCCGCCCGGGCGTCGTCAGAGGAGCGCAGGTTCGATCGCGGCAGTCCGGCACTGAACCTCCAGCTGCCCGGCGGCGAGCGGCTTTTCGCGGTCCTCGGCCTGACGGCGGGTGGGGTGACGGCGTGCACGATCCGCCGGCACGGCTACCTCACCGCCACCCTCCCGCAGCTACGTCGCCGCGGCACCCTCGACATCAGCCTGGAACGGTTTTTGCGCGCGATGGTGCGTGCGCGGAAGAACGTGCTGATCACCGGCGGCACCGGCGCCGGGAAGACCACGCTTCTGCGGGGCCTGGCCGCGGAGATGGACCCGCTGGAGCGGATCGTCACGATCGAGGACGCCTTCGAACTCGGTCTCGACCGGGATCCCGAGCGGCACGCCGATGTCACCGCCCTGCAGGCCCGCGAACCCAACGTCGAGGGCGAAGGCGCCATCGACCAGGCGGAGCTGGTCCGCTGGGGCCTGCGGATGTCCCCGGACCGGGTCATCGTCGGGGAGATCCGGGGCGCGGAAGTCATTCCGATGTGCAACGCGATGTCCCAGGGCAACGACGGCTCCATGGCCACCCTCCACGCGTCGAGTTCGAAGATCGCGTTCACCCGCCTTGCCTCCTACGCCGCCCAAGGACCGGAACGGCTACCGCTGGAGGCCACCGCGCTGCTCGTCGCGTCGGCGGTGCATTTCGTGGTCCACCTCGACCGAGCCGCAGACCGGACGACGCGGGTGATCGCCTCGATCCGCGAGGTGATCGACGCCGAGGACGGGGCGGTGATCTCCAACGAGGTCTACCGCCGCGGCCCGGACCGCCGCGCCGTCCCGGTGGCCGGCGCCCTGCGCGCCGACACCCTCGACGACCTCGCCGCCGCCGGATTCGACCCGGACCTGCTGGCCCGTCCGGAGGGGCGGTGGACGCCATGATCATCGACACCACCACCATGCTCGCCGCCGCACTTGGCTTGGGCGCCGCCGTCGGGGTGCTGCTGATCGTGGCCGCCTGGCGCCGGCCCGCAGCGGTACCGTCACCCTCGCGCCCTCACACGCTGCTGCGCGCCGCACGCGCCCAGGCCGGAGACCGGCGGGTGCTGCTGCGCCTGGCCGTAGCCATCGGCGCGGGCGTGCTGACCGGGGCCGCGACCGGGTGGGTGGCCGGCGCGGTGCTGGCCGCCGCTGGAGCGTGGTTCCTGCCCCGGCTGGTCGGCCCGGACCGCGCCCACACCCGCAGGGTCGCGCGGATCGAGGCGATCGCGTCGTGGACGGAGATGCTGCGCGACGTCCTGTCCGCCGCGGCGGGGCTCGAGCAAGCCATCCTCGCCACCGCCCCACTTGCGCCCGCCGCGATCCGCGGCGAGGTCGCCACCCTCACCGCGAGGCTGGAAAGCGGGCAGCGCCTGGCGCCGGCCCTGCGTGCTCTCGCACGCGAGCTGGACGACCCGACCGCGGACCTCGTCCTCGCCGCTCTCGTGCTCGCGGCCGAGCATCAGGCCCGCCAGCTCGGCGACCTGCTCGGCTCGCTGGCCACCACCGCCCGCGAGCAGGCCGCGATGCGGATGCGCGTGGAGACCGGCCGCGCGCGGACCAGGACCTCGGTGCGGGTCATCGTCGCCACCACCGCCGCCTTCGCTGTCGGGGTCGTGGTGTTCAACCGCGCTTACCTCGACGTCTACAACACCGCCACCGGCCAGCTCGTCCTGCTGCTCATCGCGGGCTTGTTCGCGGCCGGGTTCGCCTGGCTCGCCCGGATCGCGACCGGCGGACGGCAACCGCGGGTGCTTGCCCTGGACACCCCGGATGCCACCGGCGTGCGAGACGGCGCAGCGACCGCTGGTGGAGGTGAGCGCTCATGATCCCCGCCCTCGTGTTCGGCACGGGCGCTGGTGCCGGGCTGTGGCTGCTGCTGGCCTGGGCCGTGCCACCTCGCCCGGCACTGAGTGACCAGCTCGCCCAGGTCAGCGCCACGCGGCCGGCTGCGCCGATCGTTCTCGCCGGGGACGCCGCGTGGGTGCGCGCCTGGGGCCGCGTGTTCGTGCCCGTCCTTCGGATGTTCGGGCTGCCTGGTGCGAAGATCGAGGCCGATTTGCGGGTCACCGGCCGCGGCGTCGACACCCACCTGGCGTCCAAAGCCGTGCTCGCCGTTGCAGGGCTGCTGGCGCCGTGGCTGCTGCAGGCGTTGCTGGCCCTGGGCGGGCTGTCGCTGGGTATCGAGGTGCCGCTGCTGTCCGGGCTCGTGCTCGCCGCGCTCGGCTTCCTGGCCCCCGACCTTGAGGTCCGCGCCAAGGCCAGCCGGTCGCGGCGCGAGTTCCGCGACGCGCTCTCGGCCTTCCTCGACCTTGTCTGGATCACTCTTGCTGGGGGAGCCGGGGTCGAGGCCGCTCTCGGCGACGCCGCGGCCGTCGGGACGGGGTCGGCGTTCGACAAGATCCGCCGCGCGCTGCACGCCGCCCAGCTGACCCGCACCACCCCGTGGGCCACGCTGCGCCGGCTCGGCGAGGAACTCGGCATCACCGAACTCGCCGAACTCGCCGCGTCGATCTCCCTGGCCGGGACCGAGGGTGCTCGCATTCGTGCGTCCCTGGCGGCGAAAGCCCAAGCGCTGCGCACCCATCAGGTCACCGACGCCGAAACCGATGCCCAGGCCGCTACCGAACGCATGGCCCTGCCGGTCACCTTGCTGTTTCTCGGCTTCCTGGGATTCATCGCCTACCCCGCAGTCATCCAGGTCCTCAACGGACTCTAGTCAGCCCGTGCCTAGCGGGAAGAAAGCCTTGCTCGGAAACGAAAGAAGGAGCCATGAAGCAATACGTCCGTACGATATGGACAGTGGTGTCGGCGAGGATCGCCGTGCTGCGAGCCGAACCCGAGCGCGGTGAGATCACCACCACCGTCATCGTTACCGCCCTGATGGCCATCGCCGCGATCGCCATCATCGCGATCATCGTCGCGAAACTGACCGCGAAGGCCACTTCGATCAACCTCGGGATCGGCTAGCCATGCCGGCCCGGCATGTCATCTCGCGGTGTCCTCGCGGCCCGCTGGCCCGACGTCTTTACCGTGCGTTGTATGGGGACCGGGGCGAGGTCACCGTCGAGCTGGTCATCGCGACACCGTTGCTGCTGCTGGCGTTGCTGGCGATCATTCAGTTCGCCGTGTGGTCCCACGCGACCCACGTCGCCCAGGCCGCCGCCTCGCAAGCCCTCGCCGCCGCCCGTGTCCAGCACGGCACCGCCGGTGCCGGCCACGCCGCGGGACGGCGGCTGCTCGACGACCTCGCCGCCGGCCCACTACGTGGCCCCCAGCTCTCTGTGACCCGTGACGCGACCTCGGTGTCAGTGAGTGTCCGTGGTGAGGCCGCGACGGTTCTGCCTGGTGTGCAGCTGCACGTGCACGCCGAATCCGCCGGTGAGGTCGAGCGCTTCGTGCCCGATACGGGCACCACACCCTGACTTTTCCTTACCAGCAAGAGCTTTTGGTGCGAGACCGACAGGAGTTTCCTGATGGGTAACCTCAGCCATTCGCCGGTGCTCGACGGCGTGTTCCCGGACGGGCCGGACACCGTGCTGCTCCATCCCGCCGTCACCGCACGCCACTGGCGGCGCCGACAGGCCCTCGCCGCGGTGCGACCTGGCAGTGTCCTGAAAGGACTGGCCGGGGCGACTGTCGTGGGATTCGCTCTGGTGTCGGGAGACGGGTTCGCCGGGAAGTTCATTTTCGCCGCCGTGGTCCTGATCGTCGTGCTCGCCGGATGGCGCGCCGCGTGCGCGGCCCGCGATGAGCGGCGGCTGCACGTTGACACTCCCCGGACCCGATTGCGTCGCGGTGAGGGTTGGCGCTGCAGGGATTTCGCCGACCTCGGGACCGATACCGCGAGGCTGGTGCGGGACTTGCTGGCCGGAGTCGACGAGCTGCACCGCACACCGGCCCGCGCCTGGATCGACCCTGCCCTGCCCGGTGAGGCGCACCGGGTGGTGTGGGAGACCCTGTGCTGTCTGGACCGCGGCCGCGACGCGCGTGTCCTCGCCGAGGAACTCGCCACCGATCCCGACGCCGGCGAGGACCTGGTGGCCGCGGCACGCCAGGCGGTCACTTCGATCGATGAGGGTCTGAGCGAGGTCGCCCGGCATCTGCGCGGCTGCGTGCTGCTGACCCGCGCGTGGGAAGCGAAGCTGCGGCGCACCGACCTGACCTGCCGCACTGATCGTGTCCTGGCCGCGCTGCCCGGCCGTGACGAGCTGCGTGGCCTGACCGGCGCAGCGGAACTGCTGCCGCGGAACGTGTTCGCTCACGTCACCGCCGCCCGCGACCTCACCCACGCCGGGGAATTTCCCTGGGAACAGGTACCTTCGCAGTGGCCCCGCCTCACGCTGCTTCCATCGCACCGCACGACCACACCACCCGGAGCAGGTGACCCGGCAGGGGAGCGGAAGCCGTGAGGTGGCAAGGAAGCCGGCTGGTCGACGGGGCACGGGCCTGGTGGCGTGCCGAGCGCGGTTCGGTGACCGCCGAAGCCGTCCTGCTGACGCCGGTGCTGGTCATGCTGCTGGTGTTGCTGGCTGTGGTGGTGCACCGGGGCGTCGACGCGCGGCTGCGGCTCGACGACGCCGCGCATCAGGCCGCCCGTGCCGCCACGCTGCACCGCACCACCACGGCCGCTACCGCCGCCGCCCGCGACACCGTCGGCTCCGCGCTCGCTCAGGCGGGTGTGGTGTGCCGCGACGTGACGACCACGATGTCCGGCACCTTGGCCCCTGCCAGTGCGGTGACCGTGCAGGTGCGCTGCATCGTGGACTTCGGGCAAGCTGTCCTGCTCGGCGTCCCCGGCGGAAAAATCCTGATCTCGTCCGCCAGCGAAGTCGTCGACACCTACCGGTCCCAGGCCCGGCGCGGTGGTGCCTGATGGCGTCGTCAGCGCACGAGCGGAAGCGCGGGAACGCAGGCGCGGAGCTGGGCACCGGGCAGCGTCCGATGCTCGAGCAACGCTTCGGCGATACGGCCGATGTCCGTCCAGTGCCGGTCGACGAGGTCCTGCACGATCTCGGCCCACAGATCGGGTCGCCGGTCAGAGAACCCGTACGCCTGGCGGGCCTGGACGATCAGGGCGAGGTCGTCGTGCCCGCCGAGCAGGTAGGCATCGAGACGGACGTCCTCGTCGGGCACGCCGTCATAGAGGCGGTCAGCAGCGCTGGTCGCCTCGAGGACATAGCGTGTCTGGGCGAGTGGTCCGGCGTGGGCGACGACCGCTTGGGTTCCCAGGTCGACCCGGCGGGACCGGACCGCGGTGAAGCCGGCGCGCCCGGCCGTACGGGGCCGGAGCGTGACGTAGCGCAGCGATCGGCCTTGCAGCGGGTAGAGGACCGTGTGCCCGGCCTCGTGCCACGCGGTCACGCCGCTCACTCTCGTCACCCCATTGTCCCGCCGTGCGCCCGCGTGCCCGGCGCGTCCGTGTGCCGCCTGCGCTGGTGGTGGCGTGCGGACGAAGGCCGGGTGACTGCGTTCGTGGTCGCTCTCCTGCTCGGGCTGCTCGCTCTGACCGGGCTGAGCTTGGACGGCGGCCTCGCCCTGGCGAGCAAGGTCCGCGCCGGCGGGCAGGCCGAGTCCGCCGCCCGGGCCGGCGCCCAGGCGCTCGACCTCGCAGCCTATCGCGCCAACGGTGTTGTCCGCGTCGATCCGGTAGAGGCGCGTGACCTCGCACAGCGATACCTGGCCAGCGTCGGCGCCACCGGCACCGTCGCGACCGCAGGGGACACGGTGATCGTCGAGGTCACCGCCGTCTACCGGACCCAGCTGCTGTCGCTGGCCGGGATCGACGACATCCACACCCACGGGCGAGGCGCAGCACATCCGCAGCGCGGGATCACCGGCATCGAGCCCTGACCCCCGGCCCGCACATATTGGAGGGAGAACACCGGCATGGTCACCACCGACGACGAGATCACCCGCCGCATCGAGGAACGAGATTCGGCGCGTAGCGCGCGCCGTGCCCAGGCGGCCGGCACTGTGGGCGCCCTGGCCCGCCGTCACACCGAGCTGGCCGGGCAGCTCGCCGACGTTGAGCGCGAGCTCGGCGAAGCCCTCACCGCAGCCGGCGACGTCATCGACGTGCCCGAGCTCGCCGCCGTCACCGACGTCCCCGCCACGGACCTCACCCGCTGGCGCGACCAGGCAGCCAAGCCCGCCCGCGGCGGCAAACGCAAACGCCCTGGCACCGCGAAGAACAACGGCACCCCCGGCAAGGACACCCCAGCGGCCGCTGGGCCGCGCGCCGCCCGACCTACCGCGCCGGCACTTCCCGCACCGGAGTCCGCCGGCAACGGGCGAGTAGCGGTCGGCGCGGCGAGCAGCTGATGATCGGCCGCGCACCGATCGCGCGTGCCGCGCGGCTGCTGGGCCGGGCGGTGCGCGGGTCGCTCGCCGCCGTCGTGCTGGCCGCGCTGGTGGCGGGCCTGCCCTGGGCGCTGGTCCACGGCGTGGGCTGGCCGCTGCCGGATCACCTGCCGAGCCTCGACGAGATCGGCACGGCGCTGATGACGCAGATGTCGCCACGGTTCCTGCTCGACACGCTCGCGTGCCTGGCCTGGCTGCTGTGGCTGGTGTTCGTCGTGGATCTCGCCGCGTGCGCGGCCGACGTCGCGCGCGGCGCCCGACTGCCGGACCTGAAACGACAGACAGGCCCGGTGCGGCGCGTCGCGGCCGTGCTCGTCGGCGCCCTGCTCGTGGCCGTGCTGGGCCGTACCGCCACCGCCGCGGACCTCCCCGCCGGCCACAGTCCGGTGGCCGTCACCGCTCCCGTTTCCGCGACACCGGTCGCCCATGAACAGACCCGGTTTCCGGCCGAGCCCGGGACCGAGCGGGTCCGGCCACCGGAGAACGGGGTGCACGACTCGCTGTGGAGGATCGCGCAACGCTGCCTCGGCGAGGGTGATCGCTGGCCGGAAATCTGGGCCCTCAACCACGGCAGCGCCCAGCCCGGCGGACGGATCCTGACCAACCCGAACCTGATCCACCCCGGCGACGCCCTCCGCCTCCCCGCCGCCGCCACCACGCTGCCTGCGCCGCCCCTGCCGGAATCGACGCCCGCCCCCTCGTTGCCCGCGCCCGAGCCAGCACCGCCGGCACCCAGCACGACCATGCCACCGTCCTCGGAGACTGCTCCGGCCGCGATGCCTGCCGACGTCCCCGCGTCGGATAAACCTGCTGGGGGCGCGACCTGGGGGAGCGGTGAGGTGTTCGTCAGCCTGGGCTTGGCCGCGGCGGTCAGCACCCTGCTCCTGCTCGCCCGACGGCGGCACTACGCCCAGTACCGGCCGGGCAGCGGCCGGCGCGATGACGACCTGCCCGTCGCCCCGGTCGTGTACCAGCTGCGGCTGGCCCATCTGCGCGCCCGGCACCACGACGAAGACCGCGAACTGAACGCCGAGACCGACACCGCGGCCGGCGCCCTGGCACCGCGCTCGAGCACAGCACCGGAAGGAACGGACAACGAGGGCACGCTGACGGTGTTCGTACCTCGTGTCCGCCGCGTGATCGGCGCCGCCGCACTCACCGGCAGTGTCCCTGGACCGGCGACGCTGCCGTCCGTGGTCGACATCGCGCTTGACACCACAAGCCTCGACACCGACGGTGAGGCCTTCACCGCAGGCTCGGGGACTCAGGTCGCCCTCGACCTGGCCCGTGTCCACGGGCTGGGCTTGGTCGGGCCGGGCGGCTACGCCGCGGCCCGTGCCTTGCTGCTCACGCTCCTGGCCGACTCTTTCGAGAACGCAACCACGCTCAGGGTCTACGTGCCCAGCGCCGACGTGACCCGCCTGCTCGGTGTGTCGGCAGCTGCCGCAGACCTGCCGACATCGATCATCGTGGTGGCCGACCTGGACACCGCCCTGGCCGCTCTCGACGCCCAGGCGCTGCCGCGGCCCGCCGTCCTGATCGCATCCCCACCCGGTGGCCCCGGCCAGCAGGCGCGGCTGCAGCACCTGCTCGACAACAACGCCCAGCACGGGCTCACCGCGCTGCTGCTGGGCCAGTGGCGCGCCGGTGTGACCGCCTACGTCACCGGGCCTGGGATGATCTCGGCCACCGATCCCGGACTCGGCGAACCCCTGCGCGGGACCCGAGCCTTCACCCTGCCCGAGACCGCGACCCGCGACCTCCTGGCCTTCCTCCGCGGCGCCGCACCCCACGACAGCGTCGACGGTAACCCGCCCCGCGACGCCCCCAAGCCCCGGCAGGCAGCGACACCACCGGACACCTCGCCGCGGAACGCCGGCGACGACCCGCGACGACTGGAGATCATCGCGGGGCCAACCGCGCCGGAACCGTCACCGGCCGGCGAACCCACCGAGGAACCACGCCCACCTGTGGCACGCAGGGATCCGGGATCACCCGCGCCGCTGGCGCTGACGGTGTTCGGCGCACCGGCCCTGCGCTGGCGACCCGGACCCGGCCATCCCGAGACTGAGCTGCGTGAGCTGAGCAACCGCCCGCTCGAACTCCTGGTCTTCCTCGCGGTGCATCCCGGCGGGGTGTCGCGGGACGCCATCGTCGACGCCCTCTGGCCGAACAACCCGCCCCGCAACCCTGCCAGCGTGCTGCGCACGATCCTGTCCCGCATCCGCCGCACTCTCGATAGCGCGACCCGTGGCACCGTCGGTGAACTGGTCTTGGCCGAGCACGGGCACTACCGGCTCGACCCGGCCGTGATGGAGGTGGACTACTGGTCCTTCACCGACGCGGTGACCCGCCGCCGCACCGCCGGCACGGCTGAGCGGCGCGCCGATGCCTACGAGGCGATCGTGGCCCACTACGGCGGCGCCCTGGCCGACGGCCTGGATTCCGACTGGCTCACCGCCGCCCGGGAAGCGACACGGCGCGACGCGCTCGACGCCGTGGCCGCGCTCGCCCGCGCCCGCGTCGGGACCGACCCCGACTACACCCTCGATCTGCTGGAAACCGCGCGAGCGTTCGACCCACACAACGAACTGCTGTACCGCGACATCATGCGGCTGCAGCACACCCTCGACCGGCACGACGCCATCTCCCGCACCCTGGACCTCCTGCGAACCCGCCTCACCGAACTCGACACCACGCCCACCGCGGACACCGTCGATCTCGCCCAGCGGCTACGCGCCCACGACACCGGGATACCGGTCGAGAACTCCTCCCGATCCGCGTCGCCATGAATGCCACACCGCCTGTTCTCGAACACGCCTCGTCGAAGCCGGAACCGAGGTGCGATTACCAGGCGGTAGAGGTATTTGTGTGGAACAGCGAAATGCCTCGATTTCCCGCCGCTAGCCCGACCGTGCCGATGCTAGCGTCGACTGTGGCATCACAACCGTCGAGGCTGAAGAAAAAGAACTTCGTGGGCGCACAATCGTATTCCCTGATAACGCTGGCCGTCTTTCTCGTCGAGTGTCGGTGGCGACGCCCGCGCGCCGACAAGACACTTCGAGGTCGCCGTGGTTCGCCGTGCGCGGATAGCACGCCGATCGCCGGGTCATGTCCGTCGGTGCGATCACGTGGTGCCACTGCAGCGGCCTTCGCCGTCCCGGAGCGTGACTGCCACTCGTGGGGCCACAGGCCCGGCCTATCAGCCTCGTTCTCCGGTATCCGCTTAAGGTGGATCCCCCCGTGTCAGACGTTCTCCCAGGTCAAACCCCCTCTGGGGGGATCCACCGGTATCCCAGACTCGCTTGACGCCAAGCAGGTGAACACATCAGGCCCGGCGGCGATGTCACGCGGCTCCGTCATCGTTTCATTAATGCCCACCTTGGCACCTTGCTCGCTTTCTTCTTCTCTTCAATTCTCTTTCTATTCATTGAAAAAAGCTACATTTATCCGCGGTTTCACCCGTCGTCAACCGGTCCTCTCTCGGATAATCCACAACCGGCTGACCTGCACAAACATTTCCGTTCAAGTGTGCTCATTCGCGCGAAAAGATAGGCGAAATTCCCTGAAATTAACCCGGGAAATCTATTGCGCGGCGCCCGGGGTCGAGTTACGTTTGTTGTGTCACCGGGAAACCGGAAATCATGACAAACCACCGCACCGGGTGCGAATGAATCCCCGGAAAGCGGAATCCGGCAAACACGCGATTGGGGATTGCTATGTGCTACGCCGACACCACCGAAAACCCGGACGGCACCGCCACCGCGCATTGCTATTGCGGTTGGTCCAACACTTACCCCGACCACGACACCGCCGACGCCGCCGCCGCAACCCACATTCGCGACGCCGAAGCAGCGGAAGCCGAATTCGCCGCCACCCACTGACCGTGCCACCGCGAAAGGGGGACCGAACAACCATGAACCACCACAACACCGCCACGCCGTACCCGGACGTACCGACCATGCGTGCCGCCACCGTCGCCACGATCACCGCCCACGATTGCGAACGCTGGGTGTGCGTGTGCGGGAACGCGCCACACAGTAGCGGTTTTTGCATGATCGACAGCAACGGCGATGACACCGCCCACGCCCCCAAACGATGGGTTGAACCCTTGTACAAGTGCGACGGATGCGGGCTCGTCATCGACGCCGCGACCTACGACGACACTACCCACACCGTCGCCGTCGTCGGCCGACTTCCCCGCCGCGCCCACTGATCACCTAGCACGAAACCGCTACACCGCAACGAAAGGGGCAACACCGTGAACGGCACCGACGACGCGCCGGAACGCGTGGTGTACGTGGTCGACCCTGCCATGGGCCGCGACGTGCAACCCGAAGTGGTGACCCGCACCAACACCGAAAACGAATGCACTGTCACGGGTGTGGTGATCGACCCCGCCGACCGTCAACAACTGTTGTACGGCACCGTAACCGGGCCCGACGGCGCGTTTGTCGGTAGCTACTTTCCCGCCGACATCGTGCGACAGTCGGAATGGCGGGTGGTGACCGCCGACGGATCGGAATACCCCGCCCCCAGTGAAGGCCACGCCGTGCTCGCGCTCACCACCACGTTGCGCCGCGCGTGACACCCGCACCAACCGCACTGGTCCCCGCCGCGCCAGTAACCACTGAACCCATTGCTCTGAAGGGAAACCAGGACGATGACGACGCACGCCACGACTCCGGCCACGGGCACCGCGCCCGCCGCCCCGGGCGCGGCCCACCGGTTGCGCAACGGCGAACTCCGCCGCATGGTGGCCGAACTGCTCACCCGGCAACCCGCCAATACCGGACTGACGGCGGGCGCCGCCGCCCGTCTCCTGAACCGATCATCCGGTGCGGTCGGCAACGCCCTGGAAACCCTGGCGACGCGCGGGGAAGCGGACTACATGGGGCACCCGTCCCGGGCCTACCGCGCGAACGCCAACACCCCCGCCGCCGCCGCGACCGCCGTGATCAGCACGCGCACCACCGAACCCGTGACAGGCGACGCCACTACGCCGCCCGCGCCCGTCACGCCGAAACGTGCCCCCGCGCCGAAAAAGGCGCCCGCGCCCGCGCTGGTGACCGCACCGGTACGGCGCCCGAACGGGCAGCTCTACCACCCGCGCAAGCTCGCGGGTAGCTCGGACGTGACGGTGTTGCGTCGGTTGCGGCAGAACAAGATTCCCTCCCTGCTGTACGGGCCCCCGGGGACGGGCAAGACGTCACTGGTCGAGGCCGCGTTCGGTGACGCGGTGACCCTTCCCGGCGACAGCGACACCACGGTCGACGACATTGTGGGCGGGTACGTGCCCACCCCGGGCGGAACCTACGAATTCGCGCACGGGCCTCTGGTGACCGCGATGCGTGAGGGGCGCGCATTCTTCATCGACGACTTCACCCTGATTCCCGCACCCGTGCTCGCGGTGGTGTACCCCATCATGGACGGGCGCGGGCACATCACCATCAAGACCAACAACTGGGAACGTGTCGACGCCGCACCCGGGTTCTACGTCGTCGGCGGGCACAACCCCGGGGTACACGGCGCGGTACTGAGCCCCGCGTTGGCGTCGAGGTTCCGGGTCAAAATCCAGGTGACCACCGACTACGACCTCGCCACCCGGATCGGGGCCGACCCGAAAGCGGTACGGGTCGCGAAAAACCTCGCCGCACGGCACAAGAAGGGCGAGATCGGATGGGCGCCCCAGATGCGGGAACTCCTCGCGTTCAAAGACACCGCCGCCGCGCTGGACACCGTCACCGCTGCCGGGAACCTGATCGCCGCCGCGCCGGAAGAAGACCAGGACATCGTCGCCGACGTGGTCCGCAACATATTCGGCGCCCACGTCGCCCCGCTCGCCGTCGGCGAACAGTTCTAGCCACTTCCCCACCGGTTCCCACCACCCATTACCGTCCGGAAAGGACACACGATGCCCGCGCACATCGCCGCACCCGCCGCCACACCGACCGCCGTGTTCCCCGCCAAACCGGGATGGCTGACCCTGTCCAGCAGATTCGGGGACGAGGTCCCCGCCATCGCCGACCGAGACGACCTCGTGGTCACCGTCGCCCCCGGTGCGGGACACGACGCCCCAGCTTGTTTCTTCCCGGACCTCGCCGCCATCGAAGTCGACGGAATCCACCTCCCCAAAGGGGTCGATCCCGCCACTGTCGCACCGCACCGGGTCGGTGACCGCAAGCGCTACCGCACCGCATGGGGCCTGCTGACCCACGAATGCGCCCACGCGCGACACTCGGTGTGGCGTGAACCCCCGGGCGCGCCACCCGGTGCGGTGGCCGCCGCGATCCTGCTGGAAGAGTCCCGCATCGAAGCCGCGCACCTACGCCGCCGCCCGCAAGATCGGTACTGGCTGCGCGGGAGCGCCACCCATCTCATCCTCGCCGACACGAAAGTCAACGACCCCAACGCCGCGCCGACCATGTCCAGACAGGACGCCGCGCAGAGTGCCGCGCTACTGCTGGCACGCGTGGACGGCGGAGTCCTCAACCGTCGTGAAGTCGCCCGGGTCGAGCGCGTGGTGCGCGACATTCTCAACGACGACACCCTCGCCAAGTTGCGCGCGATCTGGCGTGCGGCGCACCGTGCCGACGACGACGACACCGCCTCCATGATCGATCTCGGACGCCGCTGGTGTGAGGCCCTCGGTGACGACCCCGACGAGCCACCGCCCGATCGCGGTGCCGCCGACCCGGGTGCCCAGCCCGGAAGCGGGAACGGCGTGCCTTCCCCATTAGCGCAAGCGATCGCCGCCACCGCCGCCGCCATCACCCACGAGGCCGCCACAGACCCCGCGCCGACCGATCCCGTCACCGAGGCCATGGAGGCGCGTGCCGCCGAGGACGCCGCCCGCGCCAGCGCCGTCAGCGTGGCGAACAAGACCTTCGGCAACGGGACCAGCCCGTACGCCACCCACATCACGGGCACCCGCCCGCCCACCACAGACGAACGCACCGCCGCGCGGCACCTGGCCCGCGCGCTGACCACCGCCGGAGTCCGTGACCGCACCACCACCACGACCACCTCGGTCATACCGCCCGGACGGCTACGGGTGCGCGGCGCCATGACCGCCGCCGCGCAACGCGCGGCGGGCGCCATCCCCACCGCCGAACCATTCACCCGCACCACCCGCAAAACCGTTCCCGCACCACCACTACGGCTCGGCATCGCCTGCGACGTCACCGATTCCATGAAGGACTACACGACACCGGTCGCCTCGGCCGCGTGGATTCTCGCCCACGCCGCCCACCACACCGACGTGCCCGCCACCACCGCGACCGTGACCTTCGGCTCGGGCCTGGTTACCCCGATCACCCACCCCGGAGCCACCCCCGCCCGAATCACCGAATTCGGCACAGGCCTCGCCGGACACGTCATCGACGACGCCATCGAAGCCCTCGACGGCGCCCTCGACCTGTCCCACCCGAACGCCGCCCGCCTCCTGGTGGTCATCTCCGACGGTGACTTCGAGGACGAGACCCGCGAACCGGGCCAGCGACTCCTCGATCGCTTACGCGTCACAGGATGCGCGGTCCTGTGGCTGCTTCCCGGCGGTAGCCCGTGGAATCGGCCCATGGACGGCGTCACGAACTACACCCTCACCGACCCCGCCGCCACCGCCCGCGCCATCGGACAAGCCGCCACCGCCGCGCTACGCGCCACACGCTAACTACCCCCAGACCCCGGGCGGGGCGGGCACCCTCCCCCTCACGTCCGCCCCGCCCGGGCCCACCACAACACCAAGAAAGCTCAATCGCCCGACGTGCACACCATCGCCTCATTCCGCGAACCACACCATTACCGGGAGATGACTACCGATGACCGACACCACCATCGCGACCGTTGGTGACCTGATCACCGCCCTCGATCGATACAACCCGGCGGCCCCACTACGGCTCGCCACGCAACCCGACTACCCCCTGGAGAACCTCCTCGCCCGGGTCGCGTGCGCCCCGGACAACGCCGACGGAGACGGCCCCGCAGACACCGCCCCTCCCGTGGTGTGGCTCGGTGCGGGCGAACAGGTCGGGTACGTGCCCGCGCCCGTCACCGACGCATTGGGGTGGTCGTGATGGCCACCAACGAGACGCACAGCGACACATCCGCCTCGCTAGCAGACCGCGCGATCGCCGCCGCCCGTCGTCACCGCGCCGTCGCCACGCACGCCTTCGCTGACCGCTACACGATCCGCTCCTCGTGGGGTCGGCGCGCGATCACCACCATGCATCTCGCGGCCGCGCTCGGCGTCGGTGTCGACACCGTGATCGTGCGAGACGACCCTGACCGCCACTACAGCACCGGGGCGAGCACCAGTCCCGGCGACCTCATCGAGATCACCAGCGACGGCCGTCCCTGGTACCTCATTCCCGACACGACCGGGTTCGTGCTGTGGTCCTGGTTGCTGCTCGGCCCGTGCCCGGTCTGCGAGACACCGCGGGTCCCGGTCGCGCGAGTCGCCGGCCTCGCGGACCTCGGCGCTCACCTCAACCCCGAGTCTGAGCACCACTTCCTCGACACCGTGCCCTTCGAATCCCACGGCGACCCCGCCCACCTCCCGCATTGCCTGTACTCCGCCTACGTGTCGGATCTCCGCACGGAAACAACGAAAGGAGCCCGGCCATGACCACGACAACAACCTCGCCGACTGAGAAACCCGCGCGCATTTCCAAGAACGATCGGGTGGCGCTCGCCGCGATCGACGTCGCGAACGCGCTACCGGGCAAGTGGACGGTCGGCCGTGGCCGAGACAGAGACGAAGTCGCCGACATCGTGTGCTTGGCCACCGGAGTCAGGATCGGTTTCCAGCCAGTAGCCGGGCAAGGCGCGTGGCACTACCAGCTCATCCCCGGGGACCTCCCGCGAGAACTTCGCGATGTCTTCCTCTGGTATCGCCGAGACGAGTTTCCCGTTGCCACGTACGCAGTCGCTACACCGGCCACCGAGGTCGCGACCCACATTCACCAACGCCTCATCCCGGCCTTCCACCAGTGGCTCGACCGCGCCCAGACCGCCCACCGCGAACGCCTCGAAAACCAAACACGCCAGCACGAAGCCCAACGTGAGGTCGCGGAACAACTGGAAAAGGCGTTCCCGCAGGCACCCGAGCCCGTCCGCATCTACTTCCTGCGCGGTGACCTCATGAGCATCACCCTGACCATGCCGACCGACGACGCGCTCACCCGCATTCCCGCGCTCGCACAGGCACTCCGTGCCGATGACGCCACCACCGCACCGTCCACACCGACAGAATCCCGGGAGAAGACATGACCTCGATACCCACTGCCGTCTCACGTTTGTGTCCGCACCATTTCTACGACTCGTCCCGTGTCGAGGTCTTCGTCGGCACGGGCCCGGCCGCCGAGTTCAACGGCTACCTCGGATCCGCATGGCCGGACAGAATCGCCGACCCCGCGACCGTCGCGGCGCTTCCCGCCGGAAGCGAGTTTCTGACTGCAGGAACCGAAACCGATTTCTTGACCGCGTTGGACAATCTGACCCAGGCGTGGCCACTGTGCGGGTTCGGGCAGGCGGAGTCCAGTTACGACTACGAACTCGCGACGCTGGACGATTGGTGGCGCACGGACCTCTACGTGAGCAGCTCATACACCTTCGACGGCGGACGGGTTCTGTATCTGCCGACGGGCCGCCCCAGCATCGACAACGCTCGGAACGACTGGCAGAGCATCACTCCCGCACTGACACAACTCTCGTCACACGGGGCCAGCACCCTCGCTAGACGCGCCCGCGAAGCCTTCGACCGGGCCCGGCAGCAGAACCCGGACCCCGACTCCAGCCAGCATCCTGCCCGTCTCAAACGGGCCGCTCTGCGTCGCAACCTGGGGCGCGACGTCACCGAAGAGTTCGGTGTCGAGAGAACGGCGGTGACGGTGACCGACGATCCCGACCGTCAGCACGGCGGCTGGAACTGGTTCCGGGTGGCCATCACCGATGGCGGTACCGAGTACCGGTTGACCTCTTTCAACGGCACGGTGGATGACCTACGCGTCCTCGGGCCGTGCCCGGAGTGCGGCGGCGAGGTGCCGCTGATCGCGGCCAACGACCCAGCGGCACTGGGCCGCTACCTCGACGCGCGGGCAACGGGAACCCCAGTGCTGTGCCCGCCCGGATTGACCTCCGGCGTCGGACACCAACCCACCTGCCCGGTCCGCGAGGACCTTTGAACCCGAGCCATCCCCACTCCCGGAGAGGACCGCGTGATGGTCACGCGCACCGACTTCTACCTCGGTACCGGCCCGACGGCGCAGTGGCTGGGTTCCCTGCAATTCGCCTGCCACCCCGACAACATCCTCAAAGACCCCCGCGGCCGTGCCGCGCTCACCGCGAGGCAACCGTCGGCTTACCGGCTGGCGGTGAAAGACCTGCTGCCGATGTGGGCCGTCACAGGACTCGGCGCCGCGCACGAGCCTCGCAACGGGTGGCCATGGGAGACGGAATCCAGCCACAGCAACGACTGGATCATCACCCACATCGACGCCGCCGCCCACATGACGGCGGGCGGCGGGGATCGCTGGCACCGCCTCGACCCCGACGACCCGCGCCCACCGTTGCGGTGCGGCCCACCGAACTTCGCGCGATGGCTGTGTGACCCACCCGCGCCACCCGCACTCCACCTCCCGACCTACCAGCCCTGGCACACAGTCCAAACCCCTACTGTCAAACAATTCGAGGAGAAATGATGCAGGACAGGAAGAAGCGTCTCGTGTGGACCGTACTGGCCGTGGTCCTGCCGGGACCGTGGACACCGGTGATCGTGATCGCATTCCTCCTCGATCGCGCAGCCGAGCGCGACCGGGACACTCCGCGCCACGACGAGGCGCCGCCGTACCCGCCGCCCGACCCGTACGCCTGCGTCCCGGCACCAGCTGACCGGAATTTGTATACGCCGTCACGATAAGGAGGGCCTGGCGATGTCGAGCAACACCGACTTCTACCTCGGACGCGGCGAGGACGCCGAGTGGATCGGCTCCCTGCACGGGGAGTGCTATCCTGAGAACTTCCTCGCCGTCCCACCCTTGCGGCTGGCGATCACCGCGACCGACGAGGCCACCTTCCGCGCGGCCGTGGCCGACACCTTCGGCGTGTGGGAGGAGGAACGTCTCGGCCACGCGTATCGGCGCGAGCTCGGCTGGCCCTGGCCGTGGTACTCCAGCCACAACAGCACCTGGATCATCACCTTCGACCCCCGGGCCGACGCGGTGTTCGCCACGGTGGGCGGCGGTGTCCGCTGGCACCGCATCGACCCGCACAACCCCTGGTTCCCCGAAGGCGAGGACGATCCGCTCGGTCCGCCGGATCTGTACGCGTGGCTGCGTGATCCGGCCGCGCCGCCGTCGGTGCCGATGCCGCTGATGCGGGAGAAACCCGCCGATATGCCCATCATCGGCGGTGACACTCTATGAGTAGTACGACGCACGACTTCTACCTCGGGCGCGGCCCGGACGCCGACTGGCTCGGCTCGCTCCGCCTCGGCGTCCCGGATGGCCGCTGGTTCGACGAGATCACCCGGTCCCGGTCCGCGGGCGGGTTCATCACCCTCGTCACGTTTTTCCTGCGTTCCGCCGAGATCCACGAGGCCGGTGAGGTGACTTTCGGAAACCGGGTGTGGCCCTGGCCCTGGCCCACCAGCCACGGCACCGACTACGTACACGCCTTCGACACCGGCGCGGTGTGGACCGCGCGACGAGGCGACCGATGGTCGATGCGCGGCGACAAGTACATCCCACCCGGACCGGACGAGACACCGCTGGTGTTCCCGCCTATGCGTGACAGCTGCGGCTACACCGGGATCGATGCCGCCGACACCACCGCCCGCCGCTACGGCCCCCTGCTGGGCGAGACCTACCGCCACGACCTGCCCCAGCTCGGGCTGCGGATCCTGGCCGACCTCACCGGACCACCGCAACCAGGTGCTCCCGCCGCCCTCACCGAGCTGCGGGACCAGCTGCCACCGCATCTGCGTTACGCCGTCACGGCCCACGACGCGGCGGTGGAGCTGGAGGTCGAGGTCTTCGGCTACCGCGCCGGTGACCCCGCCGCCGAGGCGACAGGGCACGCGCTGTCGATGCTGCCCGCCCTCTACGGCTGGACCGATCTCTCCGGTGGGCCGCCCCGCTTCGGCGTGCGCGCGCTCATCGCCGACGACGGCCGCCACACCACGCACCCGGTCCTGGCCGATCCCCGTGCCCGCGCGGTGCTCACCGCCTGCTGACCCCACGTTCCAGCCCCCGAACTGAAGGAGAGGACACCATGTCGCCGAACACCGCACCCGCCGACCCGGCCACCGCGACGGAGCCGCACAGCGCCGCCGAGCACTGCGCAGCCGCCGAGGCCCTGTTCACCCGCGCGCAAGAGATCTACCCGACCCTCAGCAGCCGCGCGTATGACCAGGATGACTACCGGCGCTGCTTCGACTGGGCGTGCATGCACCTGCGCCTCGCCGAGGCCATCACTGCCGGGGCGAGCCTGGTCCTCGCGCACCGGCAACTGCTCGCGAACCCCGATGTGCGCCTGCACAACACCTACATCAGCGCCGAGACCCAGCACTGGAACGAGTTCATCAAGGCCCGGAGCGACGCGACTGGGGGGCCAGCATGACCACCCCGCCAAGGGCGTCGTCAAGTACTCCGCCGCGTGAACCACTATGCCCGGACTGTCACGCTGAGATCGGCCACGTTCACCACGAACTGTGCGATGTAGCTCGCTGTCTGGCCACCGGGCTGCAGCGTCTCGGTCACGACTTCGAGAACTGCCGGTGCCCGCGGGACACGTGGTCCGGGCTATGGCCAGGAGAAGCCGAATGTATCGAGTTCGGCTGGCTGTACGGACCTGGCCTGCCCGACCTCAATCGCCTGGTGATGACCGCCACCTGGGATCCGGTCGCGCAACGCTGGATCCGTCCCGTCCACCCGACCTCGACCGGCCGGGATACGACTGCCGAAGGAGAGCCGCGATGACCCGTACTCACCACCGGGTTCGAGCCTGATCAGGACGGCAACTACCGGTTAGGAGCGGACCGTTCAGGCCGTCTGCGAGAAATCCGAGGGTGAGGTGCGCCCACCCGGGTGGGGGAGCCCGGAGTGACCGGACATCGTGCCCGGCGAGGCACCGACCCATCGCCGTGCGGTGCTGCTCGCCCGAGGCGCAGCTCCAGGCACGGACACGGCCGAGTCCTGAGACCCTGGCACACGTTTAACGCCGCAACGAGGAGGACCGTACTCGTCATGCCGACCGCCGGATCACCCTCTCACTCCGCGGCGCCCACCCTGTTCGACCTCGCGGCCCGCTCGCTCACCCACGCCAACGTGTTCGCCCTGTCCGACGATCAGCAGGCCGTCCTCGGCCACGTGCGACGGTGCCTCGCCGACGAGAACGGCCCGAGGGCCGTGGTGGTGGTCGCCGGCGCCGCGGGCACGGGCAAGAGCGCCCTCGCGCTGACTCTGCTCGGCGAGGCCGTGCGCGCCGGCCATCGGGCCCGGCACGCCACCGGCTCGCAGGCGTTCACCACCGCACTGCGCAAGACCGCCGGACACGGCTCCCGCGCCACCCAGAGGCTCTTGCAGTACTTCGGCACCGCCGCCGACACCGCGCCCGGCAGAGTGGATCTGCTGGTGTGTGACGACGCGCACCAGCTGCGGGCCACCTCGAACACCCGCTACACCCCCGCCTCACGCCGCAGCGACCGCACCCAGGCCGCACAGTTGATCGAGGCCGCCCGGGTGGTGGTGTTCCTCCTCGACGAAGACCAGGCGGTCCGGCCAGGGCAAATCGGTACCTGCGACTACCTCGAGACCGCCGCCCGAGCCTGTGGCGCGACCGTGCACACCGCCGAGCTGACGAGCCAGCACCGCCACCGCAGCGTCCGCTACGACAGCTGGGTCCGCGCCCTTCTAGGCCTCGACGACGCACCCTGCCTGCCGACCTCATGGAACGCGGAAGAAGAACCCGCGCCACGGTTCGAGCTGCGGGTGGCCGACAGTCCCGGCGAGCTGCAGCAGCTGCTGCGCGCGAAGACCAGGCTCGGGGCGAGCGCCCGGATCACGGCAGGGTTGTGCTGGCCGTGGACCGACGCGAGGCCAGGAAATCCGCTGGCCGACGACATCGTGATCGGCGACTGGCGCCGCCCGTGGAGTGTGAAGGGCCAGCGAACGGTCAACGGGCAGCCGCCCTCGCCGTTGTGGGCGATCGATCCCGCGGGCGCCGGCCAGATCGGCAGTGTCTACAGCGCGCAAGGCTTCGAGTACGACTACGGCGGCGTCATCCTCGGCCCCGACCTCCTGTGGCGCGACGACCGATGGGTCACCGATCCCGCCGCCACCCACGACGACGCCCTCGACGGCGCGACAGCGGACGACGTCGACCTGTGGGTGCGCCGCACCTACCGCGTGCTGCTCACCCGGGCCAGGGCAGGCACCGTCGTCTACTCCACCGACACAGAAACCCGTGCCCTGCTGCACGCCGTCATCGACGCGTAGCCGGGGACCTGCCGCCGTGCTAGCCGCCACGCAGGTTCACGAGCTGACCGCAACGGAGGCACGCAACGGCGCCATCGTGTCCGCCGCGCCCGCCGTTGACGGGCCAGGGCGCGGACGGTGTGGGCAGGTTCAGGTCGGTGTCGGTGGCGGCGCCCACGCAGTGCCGGGACGGGTTACGGGGGCGTCGCTGGCAGCGCTGCGCCACCGTTGGGCCGCACCGTCGGGCCATGGGCGATCCGGCGAACGGTCCGCGCCCCGGGTATTCCCGGAGAAATCCGCGCGCAGGACGGTGCCCTAGAGGATGGGCCACCGGTCCTGCGCGCGGGCAGGGCGGGTCGGGTGTCAGGCTTTGCGGGCGGGCTCGGCGGCGTCCTTTGTGGTATCCGGGACGTCGGTCTTGTCCGGGTTGATGGCGAACCGTTTCGGCGCTTCGCACGTTCTGCGCGCGTACCCGTCGGCGACGAGCTTCTCCAGGGCGTTGTTGACCGCCCCGCCCGAACGGCGCAGCTCCTTACCGATCGTGGCGGGGCCGAAGGTCTCACCCGGATGGTCGGTCAGGTACTCCTCGACCAGGGCCCGCAGTCCACCCTTGGGAAGTCGGTCGGTGTCCGCCCGCACGGTGCCGGTGGCCGTAGACGGCCCCGCCGGAGACGGCTCGGCCTCGGTCTTGGTTACGCCGTCCGCTGGGGTGCCGGGCGGCGGTGTTGTGGTGCCATCGTCATCGGTCTCGGCGTCGGCTGAGGGGGGAGCTTCGTAGTCGGTGGTGTCCGTGGCGGTGGGTTCCGTGTCGTCGGCGGGTTCCGGTCCGGTAGGGGTCTCGGTCTCCTGCGCCGCCGTGGCGTCTCCGACGGTGGCGCGTTCCTCCGGTGTTCCGGTGTTCTCGGCGGTGTCGCCCGCCGCCGTAGCGTCCGGCTGTGCGTCCTCGGTGCTGGGCGCGGCGGTGGCACGGTCGGACGGGGTGAGCGTCCAGGTATCGGGATTGCGCGGGCCATCTCCTGCGGTCCGGATCGCGGTGCCGTCGCGTCCCCAGCGGGCCAGGATCTTCGCGGCGGTTGAACGGCCGACTTCGGCGGTCATCGCCACTGCGGCGGTTGTCGCGCCGGGATTGTCGGTCAGCGCTTCTCGCACTTTGTCTTCCGTGGTCGGCACGTTCTGCTGACCGGGTGCGTCGGCCACGGCCCGCAGGTGGCGATCGCCCTCGGCGGTGTCGGGGGCTGGGGCGGTGCGGGTGGCGTGGTTCTGATGGGACATGACGATCTCCCTGCGTTGGTGCGGAATGGGATGGTCATGCCCCGGCCGGGGCGTCGGCCCGCCGGTGCGCATCCGGTTGTTCGGGCTACACGTCTATGGACGCTTCGTCACCGCCTCCATGTCAAGCGATTCGTCAAACAAGACACGTGTCTCGTGTGGACACCTGGGGCCGTCGTCGCGCACGCCCGTTTCGGTGAACACCTATATGTGGCTTGACATGGCGCCGTGCGTGGAGCGTCCATGGACCTGTCATCCCGCGAACCATAACCGCGATTTCGACAACAGCGCTAATGCCTAAAGGGGGTCCCGTCATGCCTATTTCCGTGACCGCACGAGAAGTACCCGAGATCCGCGCCCGCATGACAGCCTGGACACGGGATACCGGACCGGACGGTGCGGCGGAACTGGTTTCAGTTCTTTCTAGGCCCACAGCCCGACCACGCGAGCGACTCGCGGGTGTTCGACCGCTCCGACGACGTGGCCGCCACCATCGCGGGCACGCTTGGCCGTCCAGCTCCCGGTCGCGGAACTGTTCTACGTCTCCGGTGACATGACCGAACTCGCCCGCCATGCCGCGACCACGCTGACCGACTACCGGTTGCATCCCGAGGACCTGCCCGCCCCGGTCGGCATGATGGTCTACGCCGAGCCGCCCGTGGCCAACCCTGTCGATCACCACGACGGCGTGACCATCGCGTCCTGGGGGCCGGGACGTGGCGGCCTGTGGGTCCACCGATGGCAAACACCGTCTCACAACATAACCCGCTTGGGGCAAGTCCTGGCCACACTTCCCCGCGATGAGGTGATCCGTCGCGGCGAACGCGCCGCGACACGCCCCGAACCCCATCCCGATGTCTCGCTCACGACCGAGGAAGGATTCGACTTCCTCGCCGCCGGGCTGTTGCCCAACCTGCGCCGCGCCCCGGCCCCGCCGTCGTTCACCCCGCCCCACGGCTACGACTGGGCCGGGCTCACCCCGATGGAATACACCGACATGCAGGGCTGGCCCGGCGACATCACGACCGGCCTCGACGGCGCCGACCTGCGAATGACCGAAGCCAGCCTGAACCTGGACCGCACGATCCTGGCGACGTGGCTGTTAATGGGGTAGACCATCGTCCGGTCCGAGAAGCTCGACGCACTGCGCGCGGCCCGTCGTCGCATGGCCCGCGACACCCCCGACCCCGGGTGTCATTGGCCGCGCTGGGCGGCCAGTTCGCGGCGCAGTTCGCCTAACGTGCGGCCGTCGGATACGCGCCGGAACGCGCTCCAGCCGTTCTGGTGGTTGCCGCCCAGCGCGGTGGTGGCACCGGATGGGTTGGCGTAGGCGCGCCCGTCGGACAGGACAAGGCAGCCGTCGGCGGCGGATGTCGCGGTGCAGGGTGGTGGCGAGTGTGGTGATTATCCGGGGGTGGCTGGCGATTCCGGGGGCGCGGGAAGGGATGCCGTATATAGCCGACCCGCTCTGGTGCCGGGCAACGTGCAACTTTCGTGGACGCAGGTGTCCACCTTCTCCGCTTCCGGCACGGCGGCCCACCGCGGTCCACTCGGTGTCATGACAAACACGAGGCATTCCAGGCGCACGGCGTTGCGCGCGGCCGCGGCAGGCACGGCGGCTGGCGGGCTCACCCTGGCCGAGGGCGGCTCGACCGCACAGGCGCGGAACGGAAGGGGCAGCACGACGACGTTCGTGATCGTCACTGGTGCGAGCGGCACCCCAGGCGGCATCGACGCGCTGTCCTTGCGTGGGCACCGCACCGTCGGGGTGGATCTGCCAGGGCACCGCGCCACCGACGCCCAGTTCGCCCTCGACTACCAGTGTCCGCAAGACCCGGCATCGCTGGCGACCCGACCGTCGCCGATGGCGGGCATCGGACTGGACGCCTACACCGCGGCGGCGATCCAGACGGTCCGTACGGTCGCCGAGTTCGGCCCGGTCATCCTCTACGGCGGCAGCATGGGCGGCGCGACACTGAACCGGGTCGGCAACGCCGTGCCGCACCTCATCGACCGGATCGTCTACGACACCGCGTTCTGCTGCGTGGACCTGGCCAGCCCGGAGGACTACCTGACGACCCCGGAGGGGTCGACGACCCTGGCCGGCAACCTCGCCGCCCTGGTCGTCGCCGACCCCACGGTCATCGGCGCGGTGCGGGCCAACTACCGCACCGCCAACCCCGAAGCACTGGCCGCGTTGAAGGAGACGCTTATGGCCGGCGCCGGCGACGCCGAGTTCTACTCGACGCTCGCCTATCTGCAACCCGACGAATCGCTCACCGTGGGCCGAGAGAACTCCCAGGTCCAGGCGGACACCTGGGGCCACATCCCCCGCACCTACATCCGGCACACCGCGGACCGGCTGATCCCCATCGCGCTACAGGACCGGATGATCCTCGAGGCCGACCGACTGACCCCACACAACCGCTTCGACGTACACACCGTGAACGCAGGACACGCCGCGACCGGCGAGCAATTTCGCCAGATCGTCGACATCCTGGACCGCTTGCCGGAGTGCCGCCATTGAAATCCGTCACAAGGACTGCGCAAAGGACCAGGCACCTCCCTGACCTCCGGGGACTTCAATTGCAACACAGACAACGGGCACGACCCTTCGGCTACACGGCGTACAGGAGCGCGCACTGTAGCGAGGTAGCCTGGGAAACTTTCCACGGCATCTGATCCAAAAGATCAGACGCATATCATTTAGGCGCGGAACATGTCATGTTCCTCCGGAAACTACACAAAAGCCTAGTTTGTGGGTCGTGTGGCGCCCGCGTAGTCGTCGTGGGGATGGCGGTATTCGTCGATTTGAACCGGCTGGCCGAAGTCTGGGGCGTTCACCATCTTTCCGTGTCCAATGTAGAGTCCGACGTGCCGGATTTTCGAGGGCGGACCGTAGAAGACGAGGTCGCCTGGCAGGAGTTGCCCGTCGGGTACTTGTGGTCCGGCGTGATATTGGGTGTGTGCGGTGCGGGGAAGCGAGATCCCGGCCGCGTTGTAGGCGGCCTTGGTCAGGCCTGAGCAGTCGAATCCGCTGTCACCGTTCACCGGACCGTTGCCGCCCCACACATACGGCAACCCTCGCTGCCCGCACGCGTAGTTGATCGCGGTCATCGCGGCGGCGGTGGGTGCCTGGATGTCGTTGCAGTCACCGGTTCCGGCCATCGCGGGCGTGGGTTGGCAGCGCACTCCGGACACCGCGGCGACGACCACACGTGCCTCGTCCTCGTGCTGCGCGTACGCGTTGGGGAATCCTGAGCCCTGCACGGTCTGTGCGGCGTCGTTGACGCTCATGGCCTGCCAGTTCGGTGTGGCGGTGAGACGTTCAAAGAACTTGGTCGCCGCGTAGGTCGGGGTGGTGATCTGTTGCGGGGTGCCCCAGCCCATCGAGGGGCGTTGCTGGAACAGTCCGAGGGAGTCACGGTCGCCGTAGTGCAGGTTGCGGAGCTTGGATTCCTGCATCGCTGCGGCGATCGCGACCACCCAGCCCGGTTCGGGTATCGCCATCTGTTTGCCGACCGCGACGATGGTGGCGGCGTTGCCCATCTGTTCGGCAGTAAGGCCCGGTACGGTGCCGGTCGGTGTCCCGTCGGGTGTACAGGTCAGCGAACTCGTGCCGTTGCCGCCGGACAACGTGCTGACGATGCCGGCTATTCCGGCGCCGATGAGCAACGGGATGGCGAGTACCACGGCGGTGACGGCGGCTCCGAGTTTGCTTCCCATGGCTGGATCGCGCTCCTTTCACAGCGACAGGACTTGTGCGGGCGGGTCGGCGCTCCGGGTCAGTGCTCGCCGCGCGCGATCCGGTTCGGCGTTGCCCGCGGCGGGATCGGACTCGGTGGTGGCAGCCGGTACGGCGAGGCCACCGCGGGGTCACCGGGCTCGCCCTCGCCGTCCTCGGTGCCGGGGCCGGCTGGTGGCGCCAGGCCGGGCCAGGCGTCGGTGAGGTCGGCGAGGCTGTAGCGCGGGCCGGCGCGCTCAATGCGGGCTGAGGTCAGTGGCAACCACACCGCCTCGGCCGGGCTCGGATGCGGCGAGGCGGGCTCAAGCAGATCGGCCGCAGCGGTGGCCACCGGCACCGTGCGAGGGTCGTCGAGGCCGGCGTGGACCCGGGCCAGGGCGGTGCGGGCTCCGGCTTCACGGCGGGTGGTCGGCAACCACACCAGCACCGGTGTCGCGATCCCCGTGGACTCGGCCAGCCGCGCGTATCCAGCCAGCTTGCGCCCGACCTTGGTCAGGGACTCGGTTCCGGTGTCGAATTCGAGGAACCACTCCACCTCCCGGGCGCCGCCGCGGTGGCGGGTGCACCAGCGGCCGTAGCCGTCGGGGATGACGAGGTCACCGAAGTGACGGGCGCAGCGGGATTCCGACCACCACGCTGTCACCGCCTCGTCGGCCTTGGCGTGGCGGGTGCGGGCGATCAGGGAGGTGAAGAAGTCGTTCACACCGACGGTGTGGGCGAGGCGCTGGTTGTGGGCGATGGCCATGGCACGGTCGTGCCGGTAGCCGAGGTCCTTGACCTCGCGGCCGTGTTCGGCGGCGAGCACGGCCGCCCCGGCCGGGCCGAGGACGTAGTGCATCGGGGCGGAGCCGAGTTGCTGGAATGGCTGGAACCGGGAAATCGCGCACCAGAGATAGAGGTCGAGTACCCGCTGTCGTGCCGACCGGCCGGAGGGGAACGCCGCGTCCTGGATCTGGAAGCTGGTCAGGACCCGGTGCTCGTGCAGCAAGGCCAGGAGCCACTTGTCGCGGACGGTGAGGCGGGAGGCCAGCATGGCCTGGTGCTCGACCGAGCTGGCGGCCCGGGCGGTGTGACGTCCGGGCAGATGGTCCCGCAAGGTGTGCTGGCGGGTAGTGGTCGTGATCAACGAGCGCTCCCTTGATTGTCAACAGGCTGTGGACAAGTGCTGTGGGCAGACCGACGCAGGCCACGGGCGAGAACCGGGTGCCAGCGGCTGTTTCCGTGTGGCGCGAAGGAACTCCGCGTCGGGCTGGTGCTTAGGGGCGGGTGCGGCGTGGGTCGGTCCTGGGCGGCCGGGTCGGTGGAACCCGGTGTCCGGCCTGCGTCGCGGTGGTGGCCGCTGGGCTTCCGGTGCGGGGTGTCGTGCCGCTCTCGCCGGTCGTGGTGTTGTGTGCGCGGCGCTGCGCGCGGAGTATGGCCCGGATTTCGCGTGCCCGCCCAGGAATGGGTGCGGGCAACGGCTGGGTGGTCATGGTGAAGGGCTCGGTTTCCTCGCCGTGCACGACCAGGCGTGCGGCGGCGTGGTAGACGCCGAGGTGGGACAGGTCGTGTTCCGACAGCCGGGGTGTGGTGTGGCGGGCGAGTTCGCGGGCGTCTTCGGGGGAGGCGGAGTAGATGATTTTGTTGCGGGCGTTGGTGGAGAGGCCCTCTTTCAGTTCTCGCGACAGCTGGCCCAGGTGCTGGTGGGCCAGGATGAATCCGTTCCGGAACGCGCGGGACTCGGCCAGCATGTCTTCCATGGGGTAGGGGAGATTCAGGAAGTTGTGGCATTCGTCGATGATCGTGTGGGCGTCGGGGCGCAGGCGTTGCGGGACGCGGGCGCGGGCGGTGGTGGCCTGCCAGGTGCGGGCCACGACCAGCGATCCGACCAGTCGCGTGGTCTCCTCACCTAACGATCCTTTGGGGATGCGCACGAGGCAGATCCCGCCCTCATCGAGCACCTGGGACATGTCCACTGTGGAGCGTCCTCCGGCGATGGCTTCTTTCACGAAGGGCCGCAGCAAGAACGCGCGCAGTTTGTTCATCAGCGGCGAGATCACCTGAGATCGGCTGGAGTCGGTGAGTTCGTCGTACCACTCCCAGAATCCGCGCAGTACCGGGTCGGTCAGGCCGGTGGTGATGCGGGAGCGGAACGCGTCGCTGGTCAAGAGTTTCGGGAGGTCGGCGAGGGTCGGCACGGCCTCCTGGGCCCGCAGGGTAAGGCAGGCCGCGCGCATGAGGTCGTCGGTGCGCGGGCCCCAGAACGCCGAGTACACCCGGCGGAAGACGGAGACGAGGTTGTCGACCTCGCGGTCGGTTTCCCCGCCTTCCAGCGGATTGAGGATGGGTGGGCGGTGGCGGGAGTCGGCGTCGAACAGCACCACCCGCTCGGCGGCGCTGCGGGGGAGCCGGTTGAGGATGTCGGTGACCAGGTCGCCTTTCGGGTCGATCAGGACGACACCACGGCCGTTGTCGACGTCGTCGAGGATGATCTGGCCGAGCAGGGTGGACTTCCCGGAGCCGGTCGGCCCGATCAGGTGCAGGTGGTAGCGGGCGTCGGCGAGCCGCAGCCCGACCGGCCGGGCGTGCCCGGTGTCGGAGTGCCCCAGCGGCATCACGCCCGGGCCTGGGGCGGGGATGCCGGGTGGTGGGGCGACGGCTTTGGCTCCGGCGCGTTCGACGCCGGGGATCTCGGCGTCGGTGGGCAGGTGCGCGAGTGCCGCGAGTTCCGGTACGGAGAGCAGGTCGCCGCGGCCGAGGCGGCGGTCGGCGATCGCGCGGGCGGGCCGGTGGAGGCGGGTGCGGGTGTAGTGGTTGTGGTCGGTGTAGGCGGCGAACGCGGCGGCCAGGGCGTGCGCCCGGCCGCGTGCGGTGTCGCGGGCTTGGCGTACCAGGTCGTCGGCCGCGTCGTGGGGGAGGTCGGTGGCCACGGCGTAGCGGATCACCGTCTCGTACTGGGATCCTCGCTGTTTACCCACGATCGCCTTGTTCTGTGTCGAATATTCCAGCGACAGCTGCGGATCCTGGCTGATGCGCCGCGAGTCCGGGGTCCGGCGAGTACGGGTGGAGTTCACGCCGGGGGTGATCGCGTCGAGGATCCTGCCCCCGAGACGTCCTGAGGAGCCGTGGTGGACCCGGCGGGCGGCGCGGCGGGCCTGGGCGACGCGGCGGCCGGTGACCGGGCGGGCCAGGATCTGCACGCAGGCGCGCTCGTCCCGGCCGAGCCCGACCGGCGCGCCGAGCAGACCGCGGATCGGGTCGGCGTCGAACGCCGTGCGGATCGGCAATGCCTCAGTGCGGGCGAGGCGCAGCTGTCCGCCGACGGTGATCCGCCGGCGCCCGGTCTCCAGGGCGGGGAAGGGCGGGGTGGCCGGTGTGGTGCGGGTGTGGGAGCCGGGCCAGGCGGCCTCGACCGCCCGTTCCACCAGTGACGGGGGGATGACGCCGGGGACCCAGAATTGGACGGTGACGCCGTGCTCGCCGAACACGTACTCCATCGCCAGATGAGGCTGCCCGGCCCAGAGCCGCCGCCAGGCGGGGCGAAGGAGGCCGACGAGGTTGGACCAGACCGCGGCTCCGCCGGCGGGATCGACGGTGGGTGGGGCGAGCACGGTGATCCGGCGGGCGTCGGCCAGCAGCGCGGTGTGGCGGCGAGTGCGCCACCAGCGCCGCGCCACGACCGCGCCCGTCAAGGCGATGGCCAGGGCTGGGACGGCGACGGGTCCCCATGTCAGTGCCCAGTCGCCTGCGGCGGCGAGCAGGCGGCCGGTGACGCCGCCGGGGTCACGCAGGTAGTCACTCACCCCGTTCTGCGTCACCGGGGATGCTGCGGTGGGTACGGCCATGACGGAACTCCCTTCCGGGAAGACTGCTGTGAGACAAGGCAAAGCTGGGAAGCGGAACGAGGGCGGGGATCGATCACGCGGTGTCGAGGTCGACCTGTCTTGTGTCGTCGAACCTGTCGTCGATGTCGGCACTGCCGGCCTTGTGGACGGGTCCGGTGGTGTCGGCGGGACCGAGGTCGATGTAGGCCTCGGCGAGGCCGTTGTCGGTGGCAGCCGGGTCCTGTTCGGCGAACCGGGCCAGTTCAGCGGGGTCGGTGGTGATCAAAAAGTTCTCCGTGGGCGAGGCCAGCGACTGGACCGCCACGCGCAGCGTGCCGGAGCTGAGCAGCCCTTGGCCGCGGTCGGCCGACAGCAGGAACCGCCGCTCACCGGCGGAGAGATCAAAAGCCTCGGCGATCTCGTCGATGGCTTGTGACGCCGCGCGCAGCAGCACCTGGGTGGCGGCGTTGGACACGATGGCTTTGCCCAGGTTGCTGCCGAGCAGGTCCGCGGCGTCTTGGGTGGCTACGGTGAGCCCGCACCAGTGTTTGCGGGCGGCTTTGGCCAGGCGCAGCAAGAACAGCGCGGCGGCGTTCTGGCGCATCAGGATCCCGGCTTCGTCGACCACGACCAGCCGGGGCCGGCGGTCGGCCGGGTTCGAGACGCGCCGCCAGACGGTGTCGAGCACCAGCAGGGTGCCGATAGTGCGCAGCTCGTCAGGCAGATCCCGCAGGGAGAACACCACGAGGTGCCCGTCCGGAGCGGCGCTGGTGGGCCCGTCGAAGAGGTCGCCGAAGCTTCCGTCGACGAACGGGTGCAGCCGGGCGGCGAGGTCGGCGGCCATCGCGTCACCACCGTCACCGGTGCCGGCGAGGACGTCGCGCAGGTCACGCAGCAGCGGCGCCGGGCGCGTCCAGGTGCGGGCGTCACCAGTGATCCCAGCGGTGCGGTAGGTCTCGGTGATCGCGGTGTCGAGCACGGCTCGTTCGGCGGCGGTGACCTCAGCGCCGAACAGCACGGCCAGGACGGTGTGCAGGAACAAGCTGCGCCGCTTGAGGGCGTCGTGTGGCGCGGTGCGGCGTCCGTTCGCGCCGAGGTGCACGGGCAGGTCGAAGGGGTTCAGCCGGACCCCGCCCGCACCGAGGTGGACGTAGGTGCCGCCGACCTGGGAGGCCAGCCGCGCGTACTCGTCTTCGGGGTCGATGACGAACGCCTGTACCCCGTGGGCGGCCCGCCCGTTCTCGATGTCGCCGAGCCGTCGGTAGAGGCTGCGCAGGGTCTCGAGCTTGACGAAGTACGACTTGCCCGCGCCCGAGCGGCCGAGGACGACGGCGTTGTAGTTGTCGCAGTTGAACCGGTCCCAATGGACCAGCCCCGAGCTGCCGACGTTGTAGCCGTAGAGGATGCCGGAGGGAACCGAGGTGGTCGGGTCGGTCGGCGGGAGGTCCGGCGAGGTGAAGGGGTAGGCGGCGCTGACCGCGGCGGTGTCGAACGTCCTTGTCAGACCGAGCTGGTCGAGTCCGAGCGGCAGGGTGCTCACCCAGCCCTGCAGCGCCCGGTAGGTGGCGGGTTTCGCGTCCAGCAGCAACGACGCGCACAGCGACCGCAGCGCGGAGATTTCCTCGGCGAGGGAGGTTTCGTCCGGGGCGTGCACGGTGAGATACAGCCCGAAGCGGAACAGGCGTCCGTCACCGCGGGCGATGCTGCGCGAGAGGTCGGCGGCGTCCTCGGCGGCGGCGTCGAGGTCCGGGTCGTCGAGCCGGTCATGCCGCGCGTTGTGCCGGCGCGACGATTCGAGTTTCGCGCGTTGCCTGCGCAGCCCGCTGGCCGCCGTCGTCGGGTCGACGGGCTGGACGTGGACCGAGACGTCCAGCCGCGCGGGGTAGGTCAGCAGCGGTGCGAGCCAGCCGGGGTAGACCTCCTGCGGATAGCCGGTGACACCGAAGCTGGCGACGAATTCGTTACCGACAGCGAGGTGCCGGGCGGACACCGACAGCGCGTCCGGGGTGAACGCTCCCGCCGACCCGGACCGCGCCGCCGTGCCGTGGTTTCTGGTGCATGCCATAGGGGCTACCTGCTTTCAATCTCGTCGTCGTAGTCCCAGTCCTCGTCCTCGGCCAGCCACGGTCCCGGCGCTGACCGAGGACCGGGACGCGGCGCGCCAGTGGAAGGGCGCGGCAGTGGAGCCGGGTGAGACGCCGCCGCGACGTCGTCGGGGCCGTAGAGGTCGGTGAAGGTGGTGCTGGAGGTGACGACCTCGTCTGCGCCCGCCAGCACGGCCGATGGCGGCAGGAAGGTGTCGGGGTTGCAGGCCGCCGCGAGAACACCGGTCGCGGCGGCGGCGTCGAGCGGGGTGGCCACGATCCCGGCCGGGGTCAGCAGTTCGATGGCCTCGCCCAGGCGGCGCACCAGGCGCTGCTCGGCGGCCTGCCGTGCTCCGTTGTCCACCGATCCGTTGTCGCGGCCGTGGCGCCGCCACGACTGCACGCTCGACGCGGCGGCGGGGGCCGGGCTGGTGCGCAGCGGTTCGCGCAACACCAGGAGTACTTGCCGGCGGAGCAGATCCGCCTGGGCGGTGAGCTCGGCAAGGTAGTCCGCGTGGTCCCGCGCGGCTGCTTCCAAGGCGGGGTGCGGGAGCCCGCCGGCGTGGGCCCGGAGTTCGGCGATCTGCGGGGCGAGGTCGAGCCGTTCGGCGCGGATGAGGAACTGCACGGGCGCGGTCAAGGAGTGCAGGTAGCGCGCGAACGAGGCGACGAGCGCCTCTTGCTCCCCCGAGGTGCGCAGCGAGAAGTTGACGGTGCCGCATACGGCGATGACTGCGAGCCCGTCGGCGCCGAGGTCGACGATCCCGGCGTTCGCGCCGGTGTCGGCGACACCGTGTGCGGGCAGTTCCAGCGGTGCCGGGGACACTGGTTCGGCCCCAGCGGAAGACGGACGCCGTCCGCCACGGCCTCGGGTACGGGTGTCGGTGTGCTGGGCGGTGAGCCAGGCTGGGGCCGAGCGGACTCCGTCGGGCGCGGCGACCCGGTGCCGCGGCGAGAGGCGCTGGCGGATCGCGGCGAGGACGAGACGGTCCAGAGGCAGACCATCACGCTGCCCGAGAGCCAGCACGGCGGTGGGGGGGGGCGCCCGCCGGGGGCGCGCCGGGGCCAACCCCCACGCCAGCCCCCAACCCCCCCACCCACACACGCCCCCGAACAACACCCAACCGCACCA